>NZ_JAQGJL010000353.1 GCF_028290645.1 Devosia sp.
GTCACGTCGTAGACCACCCGGTTGATGCCGCGAACCTCTTTGATGAAGCGGGTGGCGGCGCGGCCGAGGAAGTTCATGTCGGAGGGGAAGAAGTCGGCGGACATGCCGTCGACGGAGGTCACGGCGCGGAGCGCGCAGACGAACTCGTAGGTGCGGCCGTCTCCCATCACGCCGACGGTCTGCACCGGCAGCAGCACGGCAAAGGCCTGCCAGATCTTGTCGTAGAGCCCGGCCTTCCGGATCTCGTCGAGATAGATGGCGTCGGCGCGGCGGAGGATGTCGAGCTTTTCTCGCGTCACCCCGCCCGGCAGGCGGATGGCGAGGCCGGGGCCCGGGAAAGGGTGGCGGCCGACGAAGCGGTCGGGCAGCCCGAGCTCGCGGCCGAGCGCCCGGACTTCATCCTTGAACAGCTCGCGGAGCGGCTCGACCAGCTGCATGTTCATGCGGGCCGGCAGGCCGCCGACATTGTGGTGCGACTTGATGGTGACCGAGGGGCCGCCAGAGAAGCTGACGCTCTCGATGACGTCGGGGTAGAGCGTGCCCTGAGCGAGGAACTGCGCGCCGCCGATGCGCTTGGCCTGTTCCTCAAACACCTCGATGAACAGCCGGCCGATGGTCTTGCGCTTGGTCTCGGGGTCCGCTTCGCCTTCCAGCGCGCCGATGAACATGTCGGCGGCGTCCACGTGGACGAGCGGGATGTTGTAGTGGTCGCGGAACATCGAGACGACTTCGTCGGCCTCGTTCATCCGCATCAGGCCATGATCGACGAACACGCAGGTCAGCTGGTCGCCGATCGCCTCGTGGATGAGGAGCGCCGCCACCGAGGAATCGACGCCGCCGGAAAGGGCGCAGATCACCTTGCCCTTGCCGACCTGGGCGCGGATCTTGTCGACGGCGCGCTGCCGGTAGGCCGACATGGTCCAGTCGGACTTCAGCCCGACGATGTTGTGGACGAAGTTGGCCAGCAGCCTGCCGCCATCAGGGGTGTGGACCACCTCGGGGTGGAACATGGTGGTGTAGTAGCGCTTGCGCTCGTTGACGGCGATAGCGAAGGGCGCGTTCTCGGAGGTGCCGACCACGGTGAAGCCTTCGGGCAGTTCGGTGACGCGATCACCGTGGCTCATCCACACCGGGTAGCGCCCGCCTACTTCCCAGAGGCCGTCGAACAGCGGGCTCGTCTCGCGGATATGCACGTCGGCGCGGCCGAACTCGCGGGCATGGCCGCCCTCGACCTTGCCGCCCTGCTGCAGCGCCAGCGTTTGCTGGCCGTAGCAGATGGCAAGGATCGGGATGCCCGAGTCGAACACGGCCTGCGGCGCCCGGGGGCTGCCCTCCTCGGTCACCGAGGCGGGGCCGCCGGAAAAGATCACGCCCTTGGGCTGCATCCGGATGAACGCCTCGCCGGCGCTCTGGAACGGATGGATTTCGCAATAGACGCCGGTCTCGCGCAGGCGGCGGGCGATCAGCTGGGTCACCTGCGACCCGAAGTCGATGATGAGGATGGACTCGGCGGGGACGGCGGCGATGTCTGTCATGGCGCGGAAATAAAGTGCGCCCGGGGATTGTGCAAGTGCGTGGTTCGCATGGGGGTGCCGCGATGCGTGGGGGTGCTCGAGTGGGCGGGTCCGTCGCGGCTGATGTGATCCTTACGGCCCCCCCTCACCGATGTCATCCCAGCGAAAGCTGGGACCCAACCCACCACCGGCACGGGCCGAGAAATGGGTCCCAGCTTTCGCTGGGATGACACCGAGTTTGTTGCACCCTCAGCGCCCTGTAGTGAACGCCTCGTCCAGCAAGAAGGGCAGAACGCAGGCGGGGCAATGGGCCAGTGACCTACTCCGGGAGCGTGCAGTCGGCGGCGATGTCGAGGAGGAACTTGCCGCCCTGTCCTTCGGCGTCGGCGTAGACGATCTCGACCGTCCGCTCGTCAGCAGCCCAGAGCGGATAGGCATTGAGCAGGACCGGGTGGGTCTGGATGAGTGTGAAGTTGCAGCCATTGCGGACCGTGCTGCCGTCGGGGGTAAGCGTTTCGGCGATGACGGTTCGGTCGCAGTCCTGTTCGCGGCATTGCTCGGCGATATCGAGCGCGACGCCGCCGGAGGGCGAGACGAAATGGTGCCTGGCGCTGATGCCGGGGATGGCGAACCAGATCACGGTCCCCGCAAGCAGGATGAAAACGATCGAGCCGACGATGATGGCGACCGAGGGGACGCCGCCGTCCTCAGACGCTGCCATCCGGGCCTCGCTGCATGGCGATGACGTAGAAGCCGTCAGTGCCGGTGAGATGCGGGGTCAACGCCACGCCGCCCTCGGGCGTGAAGCGGGCGCGGAGCTTCGAGCCCGAGAAGAGGCTCATCCACAGCTTGTTGCCGGGGACTGCCGCAAATGCCGGATTGGCCTCGAGGAAGGCGGTGGCCTGCCGGGTGTTCTCGTCCGGCAGCACCGAGCAGGTGATATAGACCAGCGTGCCGCCGGGCTTCACGTATCTCGCGGCCTCGGCGAGGATGGCGCGCTGCTCCTCGACGCGGGCGGCGAGTTGTTCCGGCGTCAGCTTCCACTTCGCCGTCGGCTGGCGCCGCCAGGTGCCCGAGCCGGTGCACGGGGCATCGACGACGACGCGATCGACCTTGCCGACGAGATCGTCGAGCACGCCCTCTCCCGGGGCGCGGACCTGCACGTTGCGGGCCCCGGCGCGCTTCAGCCGGTCGTAGATCGGAGCGAGCCGGGTGCGGTCGCTGTCATAGGCAAAGATCTGGCCGCGGTTCTGCATCGCCGCCGACATGGCGAGGGTCTTGCCCCCGGCCCCGGCGCAGAGATCGAGCACCTGCTCGCCGCCGCGGGCGCTGGCCAGCGCCGCGACGATCTGGCTGCCGAAGTCCTGCACTTCGAACCAGCCCTTGAGGTAGCCCTCTTCGCTCTGCACGTTCGGCGTACGGCTGTCGCGTTCGCCGGCAGGAAAGCGCACGCCTTCGGGAATGAGCAGCTCGGCCTCGGGAGCGAACCGGCTGAGCCCGCGCAGCACCTTGTCGCGATTGGCCTTCAGCGTATTGACGCGCAGGTCGAGCGGCGGCCGGCCCGACAGGGCGTGTGCCTCGGTCACCCAATCCTCGCCAAGGCTCTCGGCAAGCTGCGGCGCGATCCATTCGGGCACATCGGCGCGCACAGCGTTCGGCGCCCCGGCCAGCGGATCGGGCACGGTCAGCCTGGCCGCCTCGTCGGCGTCGATCTCGGCCGGTGCGAAACGGTCGCCGACGAAGCTGGCGTTGAGTTCGTCGATGACCTCGCCCCACTCGCGCACGACGACGCTCAGCACCAGCGCGCGCGGCGTATCCGAGCCCATGGCGAAGGCGTGCGAGCTTTTCCGGCGCAGCGCGTCGTAGACGAGATTGCCGATGGCGGCGCGGTCCCCTGCCCCGGCGAAGCGATTGTTGAGGCCCCAGGCCTTCAGCGCCTCGGCGACCGGGCGCTTGTGCGCGTCGATATCGGCGAGCACCTCGATGGCGGCGGCAATCCGGCCGGGCAGTCTCATCAATTTGCTCCGAAGGCGAGGCAGATCAGGCGCACTAGCAAGTCCAGCCACAAAAGGCAAAGCACGACGAGCCCGGCGAAATGGGCCCAGAAGCGGCGCACCACGTGATTGGTGGTGACGTGGATGAAGGCGTGGACGTAGCGACTGACGACGAAGGCCAGAGCCAGCAGCACCTCGAGCAGGTTGGCGCCGAAGCCGATGGCGAGCAGGCACGCCACATAGAACAGCACCGGCAGCTGGAACTGGTTGTCGAAGGCGTTCGACACCTTGCGCTCGCGCTCTGGCCAGCCCTCGCGGCTGAGCGCAATGTCCCCGATCTTCACCTCGCCCCGCGCGACCATCGGCAGGCGGATGGTGCCGAGATACCAGAGCAGCCCCAGGGCAAGTCCGCCCTGGGCGAGGATCGCGGCGACCAGCCAGAGCGCGTTCGGTGTCAGGATCATCGACAGACCTCGACTACAACCACACCGCCCCGGTGCTGGTGGCATATGCCAGCGCGGCTCGCCCTCAGTTCCCGCCGCCGCGGTAGTTCGGGCTTTCGCGGGTGATCGAGACATCGTGGACGTGGCTCTCGTTGAGCCCGGCGCCGGAGATCTTGACGAACACCGCGTTGTCGCGGAACTCCTCGAGCGTCGGCGAGCCGGTATAGCCCATCGCGGCGCGCAGCCCCCCCGCCAACTGGTGCAGCACGTTGCCGGCCGCGCCCTTGTACGGCACCTGGCCCTCGATGCCCTCGGGCACCAACTTCAGGCTGTCGTTCACTTCTTCCTGGAAGTAGCGATCGGCCGAGCCGCGGGCCATGGCGCCCACCGAGCCCATGCC
>NZ_JAQGJL010000379.1 GCF_028290645.1 Devosia sp.
CCGAAGAACCCGCGCACATCGCCGATCCACACGTCCGGCACTTCCAGCACCGCGTAGTGACCGCCGACATCGAACTCGGTCCAGCGCACAATGGTGTTGCTGGTCTCGCCATAGCGGCGGATCGGCACTTCGTCGTAGCCGAAGACGGCGACCCCGGTCGGGACGCCCGAGTTCGCCTTCGGCGACCAGGCCTCCGGATCATGCGCGTTCTCATAGTAGAGCCGGATCGACGACGCGGCGGTGCCGGTCACCCAGTAGATCATGAAGTTGGTGAGGAACGTGTCCATCGCCACTGCCTCCACCCGATCGCCGAAGCTGGTGAACAACTCGCTGATCCACGCCAGCAGGCCCGCCGGCGAGTCCGAGATGCCGTAGGCCAGCGCCTGCGGCCGGCTGGACTGGATGGCGTTGAAGACGAAGTGCTCGGCCATGAAGCGCTGCACGCGCTGCAGCCGGACCTTTTCCGCATCGGTGAAGGTGGCGAGTTCCTCGGGCGTGACCGGCCCCATCGGGATGAAGCCCATGGTCGCGGCGTTGATGTGCACCCCGATCACCCGCTCGGGCGCCAGCCGGCCGATCTCCGGCCCGATGATCGCGCCGGCATCGCCGCCCTGCACGGCGAAGCGCTGGTAGCCGAGCCGATCCATCAGCTCGCTGAACGCCTTGCCGATCCGCACATTGTTCCAGCCCGGCTCGCGGGTCGGCCCCGAGAACCCGAAGCCGGGCAGCGACGGGACGACCACGTCGAATGCGTCCTGGGCTCTGCCGCCGTACGCCACCGGGTCGGTCAGCGGCCCGATGACATCGAGGAACTCCACCACCGACCCCGGCCAGCCATGGATCAGCAGCAGCGGCACCGCATTCTTCTCGGCCGATTTCACATGGATGAAATGAATCGGCTGGCCATCGATCTCGGTGGTGAACTGCGGCAGCCGGTTGATCGTGGCCTCTTCGGCCCGCCAGTCATAACCGTGGAGCAGCCGCTCGATGGCGCCGCGCACATAGGCATTGGTCGGGCCAGCGTTCCAGTCGTTCGCAACTTCGCTCGGCAGGATGGTGCGGGCGAGGCGATCCCTGAGGTCCTCGAGCTGGGCGGCGGGAACATCGATCTTGAAGGGGGTGATGGCGGACATTTGGGGCTCTCCGGTCTGGATTTGCGTGAAGACACCCCTTCGTACCCAACCCCTGCCGGCGATTATTGGAAGTTTCCGACAACCTCACTCGGCCGCCGCGCGTGCTATCTCCCTGGGCGTCTGCCCCATGATCGCCTTCAGGGAATTGATCATGTGCGCCTGGTCGGAAAACCCCAGCGCCAGCGCCACCTCCACCGCCGGCCGCCCCATCTGCAGCAGCGACACCGCCTTCTGCGCCCGCTGCACCAGCGTGAAGTGCTTGTAGGTAAGCCCGGTGGTCCTCAAGAAATGCCGCTGCAGCGTCCGTTCGGTCATCGCCTTCGGCTGCCCCTCGACCACCGAGGCGACGAGCTCGTTGCTGGCGACGATCCCGTCACGCACCAGCCGCTCGACGAACACATCGGCATTCTCGAAGGTCGGGATCTCCCGCACGTCCGTGCCGACCCAGAACCCGCCCCTACCGAACTTCTCCAGCATCACGCCCTCGTCGCGCATCACCTTGCCCGGCATCAACGGCATGAAACTGTGCGGCTTGAACGAGATCACCAGCAGCTCGTCGCCCGCGGCATACTCGTAGACCACCGGGCGCGTGGTGAGGCCCGTCCGCAGCACCAGCCTGTCGTCGCCGCGCTTGATCACCGCGATATCCCAGCACCCGTCCGGCTGCATCAGCGTGCTGCCATCTGCGACGAACCGGATCGAGCTGATGCTCTCCACGAAGGGCGAGTCGACGGGCCGGGAGTTCACGATGCGCTGCATGGCCGTCAGTCTAGCATCACCACCCCACCCGACAAAACCGCCCTCAGCGATCACGCCCCTCGCGTCGCCCCTTTCGTCGACGCGACCCGCGGCGCCGTTTTCGTAGCCACCCAGATCAGGTGCCGCGCCCCACTGCGCTTGCCATGGGCACGCGCCCGGATCTCCTCGACCTGCATCCCGGTCTGCTGCAGGCGCTTGGTGAACTTCGCGTCCGGCGCCACCGACCATACCGCCAGCATCCCGCCCGGCCGCAACGCCGCCTTGGCCGCTGCCAGCCCTCCATGGTCGTAGAGCCGGTCGTTGGCCGGCCGCCCCAGCCCCTCGGGGCCATTGTCGACATCGAGCAGGATCGCATCGAACTTCTGCCTGTCGGCCGCCATCACCCTGCCGACATCGCCCTCGCGCAGTACCACGCGCGGATCGTCAAGACTCTCGCCATGCACCGTTTTCAGCGGGCCCCGCGCCCAGGCGATCACCGCCGGCACCAGTTCCGCCACCTTCAGTTCCGCATCCGGCCGGAAGGAGGCGAGCGCCGCGCGCAGCGTGAACCCCATGCCCAGCCCGCCGATCAGCACCCGCGCCCTTGGGCGCATGCCGATCCGCTCCGCCGCCAGCTCCGCCATCACCTCTTCCGAGCCGCTCATCCGGCTGCTCATCAGCCCGATCATTCCGGAGAAGATGGTGAACTCAGCGCCGCGCTGCATCAGCCTGAGCTCGCCGCCTCCCGGCATCATCGCACGATCGAGCTCAATCCACGGCAGCACGGCACTCTCCTGTCACTGTCGCAGAGCTTTAGCGCCGCCGCCCCGCCGGCAACAGCCCCATCCTGCTCACCGGCACAGGGTCCGAGCGCTAGTCCTCCACCGGGGCGTGCAGCCGATCTTCGAGGCTCTCGGTATCCTGCTCGGTGAGGAACTGCACGGCGAACCCCACGTCCAGCCAGCGCACCACGCGCGCCAGCACGCGCCCCACCGCCAGCGGCGTGCCGAAGTCCGGCTGTATGTCGGCCGAGATCGCGGCGCCCGAGCGCGACATGTCGATGATGAGGCACGGCAGCCGGCTCCCGTCGGCCATCAGGATGGTCGAGCGCGGATCGCGCGGCATCAGCCGGCGGTGCGCCCGCTTGTCTGCCACTCCATGGAAAACCCGCTTCTTGTACCATCCGATGCGCTTGATCAGCAGGGTTCGCTCTTCCGCGCTAGTCTCGATGGTCATCGAGAAGCCGCCGTCGATCAGGCGGTCGATGTGCCCCCTGATGGTGCCGAACGGCTCGAAATTGGCGGAAAGCTCCTCGCCCGGCGCGCCGAGCACCGGTGCCGAAGCCACCATCATCTGCGGCGAGATGCTCTGCAGGCGACAGGCGAACACGTGCACCCGGTGGCTGCGGTTCTTGCGGCTGGCGAGCAGATAGCGCCCCATCAGCGCGCCGATGAAGCGCACGTCGCCGGAACGCCTGGAGGCATCCTGCCTCATTTTCGAACTCCTCGCTGGCGTTCGATGTGATCGTTGTCATCGCTCCTGTTAGTGGGAAAGATTGAATGGCCGGTTGCATCGCCCCCGCAATCCCTGCGGGTGCCGGCAACGCTTCATTTGCCATAAGGGATGGGCGGAGCGCCGCCTACGCCGAGCCGCTGTCCGGCGATGTCGGAGCATC
Organism: Devosia sp.; assembly: GCF_028290645.1. Lineage (GTDB taxonomy): Bacteria > Pseudomonadota > Alphaproteobacteria > Rhizobiales > Devosiaceae > Devosia_A. The sequence continues at coordinate 3,547 of NZ_JAQGJL010000379.1, forward strand.
GGGGGTTTTCAGCGTCAGCAGCGCTTCCAGTTGCCCGATCCCCTGCAACTCGGCGAACTGCACGGCAAACCCCGCCTCGATATGCCGCACCACCCTGCCCGGTATGGCGCCGACCTGGGCGGGCGAACCGAGCGGCGGCAGCACGTCCGCCGACACCGCCACGCCCGATTGCGACATGTCGATGATGAAGCAGTCGAGCCTACGCCCATCGGCGAGCAGCAGCCTGGCCTGGGTCTCGCGCGGCAGCACCCGCTTGTGGGCACGACGGTCGTTGACCGTCCTGAGCGCCCGCCGCTTCAGCCAGTCGATCCGGGCGCCGAGCGCCCGCCGTTCCGGCTCGCTGCACTCGAACGCAACGGCGAACCCGCCATCGAGAATGCGGCTGATCCTGCCGTGCAGGATGCCGAGCCCCTGCAGCGTCATCGTCAGCGCGTCGCCCGGATCGCCTGAGATCGGCGCATTCACCACCGCTTCGTGCGACGAGATGCTGCGCGAGCGGCAGGCGAACACCTGCACGGCGCCCGGGGTTTGCGCCCGGCTCGCCAGCACGTAGCTGCCCATCACGTCGCCGATGAAGCGGGTATCCTTGCGGTCGGGTACCGCGGAGGCGCGCGCCATGCCTTGCATCGCCAGCGGCATCGGTCAGCCCGCCTTGCTCGAGGCCAGGAGCACGACCTCGTAGCCGGCCACCAGCCGGTCGGCATCGGCTGCTTCGAGCACGAAATCGAACGCAACGGCGAAACCTGTCTCCGACATCCGCACCACATGCGCCGGCACCTTGCCCACCGACACCGCGTCGCCAATCGCCACGGTACAATCCGTGCTCACCGCTGCGCCGGACCGCGACACGTTGCTCAGATGCGCCGTCAGCGTCTCGCCCGTGGTCAAAGTGATGGTGGTTCGCGTGTCGACCGGCCGGGCGCGCATATGCTCGCGCTGGTCGCCGGCCAGGCGCCCGCCCCGCCGTCTCAGCCACGAGACCCAGATGCCAAGCCGCCGCCGCGCCTCGTCGTTGATCAGGGTGAAGCAGACGAAGCCATCGTCGCGCACCTGTTCGATCTCGCAACGTACCGGCCCGAATCCGTCAAGCTCGACCCACATGTGCTCGCCCACGTCGCCATGGATCGGCGCCGAGATCACCATCGCCGAGGGCGACAGGCTCTCCACCCGGCACCGGACGACGCGGACGCCGGTGCCCTCGCGGGGCGTGTGGGTAAACGACGCCGCCAGCCCTCCGTCATAGCGCAGCTCGGACCGCCGCTCCCGAATTCGCTGTGTAGATCGATCGCCGTCGAAGGAACTCGCCATGCCGTCACCCGCCTTCGCAGGCAAAACTACGCCGACGACTCTGAATCAGAAGTTACCCAACTCGAAGACTTCCAATATTCGCCAACCGCTAGAAGTAACTTGGATGCGATGTTATCGTTGTCCGACTTTGCCATCTGCCCCAACACACCCCTCCGGCATAGGCAATCTTGCCTATGCCCGAGGTTCCGTCGCGAACTATAGGTCCTTGGTCTCCAGCATCATCTCCTCGAAGAACGCGTCCGGCCCCTCCACTTCCTTCAGACGCTTGCCGTCGATCTGCAGATACCGGGTCCCGACATTCCTCACGAAGCTGCGGTCGTGCGATACCAGCACCGCGGTGGCCTCGTGCGCCAGGATTTCCCCTTCCAGCGCCTCGCGGCCGGGGATGTCGACATGGTTGGTCGGCTCGTCCATCAGGTAGAAATTCGGCTCCGTGAGCCGCAGCGCCAATAGCCCCAGCCGCGCCCGCTGGCCGAAGCTCAGCTGCCCGATAGGCTTGCTCTGCTTCTCGATCATGAAGCCCGCCGAGGCAAGCAGGCTCCGCATCCGCGCATCCGGCTGCCTGAACGCCGCCGAGATGAAGTCCTCGGGAGTGTCCTTGACCGGCAGCTGCGACATGTCCTGGTCGGTGTAGCCCAGCACCAGCGACGGCGTCACCCTTATGCCCGGGACCCCATCCGGCTCGGTCATCGCCCGGTGGATCAGCTTGACCATCTGCGACTTGCCGGCGCCGTTCCGCCCCAGGAGCACGATGCGGTCGCCCTGGAAGATGTGGAGCTTGTCGATCCTGAACAGCCCCTGCCCGGCCGGTGTCGTCACGTTGACGTTCTCCAGCGCCACAAGCAGCTTGGCGTGCGTTCCCCGGTTGGCGAGGCGGATTTCCCCCGACCGTTCGCGATGTGCCGGCCTCACCGCCTCCTCGATCCTGGCCGCCCGCTCGCGCAGCTGCTTGGTCTTCACCACCAGCAGGTCGCTACCCGAGTTAATGCCGACATTGTTGAGCTTGGCCGCCTGTTTCCGGAGCTTGCCCGCCTCCTTGAGGTCGCGCTCGTTCTGCGCTTCCTGCGACGCGTCCTCGCGCTCGAGCTCCCGGCGCGCCGCCGAGTAGGGCAGCGCGAAGTAGCGCGACGTGCCGGGCCTGAGGAACAGCGTCCGGTTGGTCACCGCATCAAGGAAATCCCGGTCGTGGCTCGCGACGATCAGCGGCAGGTTGCGCGCCTCCCGGTTCAGCCAGGTTTCGAGCCGGAACAGCTTCGACAGGTCGAGATGGTTGGTGGGCTCGTCCATCAGCAGCGCATCGGGGTCGGTGACCCAGACGCGCGCGATCAGCATCAGCCGCTGCCAGCCGCCGCTGAGCGCCGAGACCAGCCGGTCGCGCAGCTCGTACGGCGTCTCGAAGCCATCGAGCGCCACGTCGGCCCGCCACGCGTCGGTCTCGCGATCCGCGGCCGGCAGCGCCTCGAGCACGGCGTCGCGCATCGTCAGGTCCATCAGGTCGGCCGGCACGTCCTGCTCGACGTAGCCGATCCTGAGGCCGCGCGAGCGCACCAGCTCGCCCGTCGTCGCCTCGCTCTCGCCCGCGATGACCCGTAGCAGCGAGGTCTTCCCCAGCCCGTTGCCGGCAACGAGCCCGACTCTGTCGCCATCGGCGATGACGAGGCTGAGGTCCCGAAACAGCGGGATTGTGGCGGTGATGGAAAGGTTCTTGAGGCTGATCGAGCCCATTTTCGTCTCTTCCGGATTTGAGGGCACATAAGGGTGCCGATGCCGTCAATGGCTCACGCGAGAAGCGGAGCCGGCTTGGGCAGACCAGAAATGATAGGAGACGAAGATGCCGTCCGGACCCGTTCGGTCAGCCCTGCAACTGAAGCTGCAGGGCCGAAACAGGGCCGCGACTGCGGTGCTGGTCATGACGATAGCCCACGCGACCCTCCTTGTTGGTGTTGGCGGACGCCCGAGATGTGCACCGATGGCAGCGGAAAATCAAGCGACACGGGCACCAACGTTGCCCCCACACTCGATGTCATTCCAGCGAAAGCTCGTATCCGTCGCACAGCCCGCTCAGATGTAGAAATGCGTCGCAGCTTTCGCTGGGCCGAGACCGGGGATGTAGGAAGCTTGGTGCTCTAGCCGCCAGCGCACCGCGCCTTCACGCCAGGTAAAATACCGCCGCAACCGCGGAAATCATCACTGGGCGGGGCAGCGCAAGATGGGCAAGCCGGTACGCAAAACTTTTTAATCCGGCTTGCGGCCATCCGCTGATATGTGGCGCCCGAAAACCAGCCTCGGGATACGCGAGACCGCTCCTAGCTTGGGCGCGCATACGGCTACTCCAGACACAAAAACCGTATGCCGAATGTATAGTGTGGAGCGCTTAAGAAAGTGCTTCGAGAAAGCGAACGAAGTCTAAACGGACTGCTCCAAAACAACGCGTCCGGCTTCGTTGTACGAAACCGGACGCTCTGCATCTGTAGCGCATTTTGGCTAGCTGCGACGCAGCCGCTCGCGATCGAGTATGGCGCCGGTACAGGTCGAGACCCTCAGCAGGTACACCCAGTCGCCGCGTGTGGCGCGCACCTGGACGCGCCGGTCGATCGGCGCGTTGAGGAAGATGTCGTGGTAGCCCTGGTTGCTGACGGCGTTGCGGATCTGTCGGTCGGTGAGCTCGAGGCAGATCAGCGGCCTGCGGAAACCGAAACCATCGGTACCGAAGCCGAACTGGAACTGCATCTGCGCCTGGGCCGGCAGGATCGAAGCGCTGAGCGCCAGGCCGAGGACGACCGCGCGGATGAGCGTCGTGACTTTCATGTCGTTCTCCTTTTCGGCTCCCAAAACTAAAATCCCGGCCTTGCGGGCCGGGATCTGGCGGGAGCGCGAGGGAGGACCGGCTCCCGCCGGAACTGGATCAGTAGTTGTTGCCGTTACCGAAATTGAACTCCATGCCGAAGCCGGGGCCGTCATTGCCGTAGCCGTTGTAGCCGCCGTAGCCACCGCCGCCACGACGCACCCGCTCGATATTGCTCACGCGCCCGGTGCAGCGATTGACCGTCATCGAATAGGTGCGGCGGCCATAGTCGGCGAGCACGTACACGCGCACGCCCTGCCGGTCGACGAAGCGGACATTGTCGAAGCCGCTGCGATTCAGGCCACGGCGAATCTCGCGGTTGGTCAGGCACTCGCGCTTGAACCGGCGGCCATTGTCGAATCCATACGAGAAGCTGTTGCCACCGCCCTGGATGCCGAACTCGAAGTTGAACGACTGTGCCTGGACCGGCATTGCGGTGATTGCCGTGACACCGAGTGTCAATGCGACGAGGGCCGCACGACCGAATTTCATCACGGTGGAAAGTATCGGGGTCATTAGTAGTCTCCTCTTGAGGTCTTCTTGTGGTGCCAGGTCCACTAGCGTGCCATGACCCTAAAGGTTGCATTCTTAACCGATGCGGTATCGCCCGTTCATCCTCGGTTCATGTTGGGGACAACATGGGCGGCGGATTCGCGAGTGATATCAGGCCCGAACGAAGTGAGATTGCCGAACCCCCGGCCCGGACACTGCCTACCGGCCCCGGCAAGGCGCTCCGCAATCTCGGGCGGAGCGTTATCGCCCGCTGTTTGAATGTTCGCGCAACTGTGCGTTCACTTGCCGTTCACGGGCGGTTGACAGGCGCCGCGGAGCGCCCTACCTCCGGCTTTAACCCACCCTAACCGGCAATATGCTAGAGCTTGAGAGGCGCATGATTCGTGCCTCGGACGGAGATTTCATGGCGGCGATCGAAGACCTGTTCGACCCCGAGGACGAGGCGCCTCTTCCGCAGCGCGCCCCCAAGCCCGCAGTGCCGCCCAAATCTTCCCCCGCCGGCGCGCCGCCCAGCGTCGCTCACGCGGCGTCCTACTCCGCTGCCGACATCGAAGTGCTCGAGGGCCTCGAGCCGGTCCGCCGCCGCCCCGGCATGTATATCGGCGGCACCGACGCCAACGCGCTCCATCACCTGTTCGCCGAAGTCATCGACAACTCGATGGACGAGGCGATAGCCGGCCACGCCAGCCGCATCGAGGTGCATTTCGGCGCCGACGGCTACATCACCTGCACCGACAACGGCCGCGGCATCCCGGTCGAGAACCACCCGAAATTCCCCGGCGTCTCGACGCTCGAGATCGTCATGACGCGCCTCCATGCCGGCGGCAAGTTCGACGGCAAGGCCTACGAGACCTCGGGCGGCCTCCACGGCGTCGGCGTCTCGGTAGTGAACGCGCTGTCGGACAGCCTCGTCACCGAAGTGGCCCGCGACCAGCAGCTCTACCGGCAGAGTTTTTCGCGCGGCAAGCCGCTCGGCGGCGTCGAGCACCTGGGCAAGGTGCAGAACCGCCGCGGCACCACGCAGCGCTTCCACCCCGATCCGGAAATCTTCGGCGACCTGCAGTTCTCGGCGCTCCGCCTGTTCAAGATGACCCGCTCGAAGGCCTACCTGTTCGGCGGCGTCGAAATCCGCTGGACCTGCGACGACAGCCTTGCCACCGCCGACGTCCCCGCCAAGGCCACCTTCCACTTCCCCGGCGGCCTGCGCGATTTCCTCGCCAGCCGCATCGAGGGCGAGCCGCGCATCGTCGAGGACATCTTCTCGGGCATCACCGGCAAGCCCGGCACCCATGGCGCCGTCGAGTGGGCGATCGCCTGGTGCCTCGGGGACGGCTTCGTCAATTCCTACTGCAACACCGTGCCGACCGGCGACGGCGGCACGCATGAACAGGGCCTCCGCGTTGCCCTGCTTCGCGGCCTCCGGAACTACGGCGAGCTCTCGGGCAACAAGCGCGCCGCCCAGCTCACCGCCGAGGACGTGCTGGTCCAGTGCTCCGCCATGCTCTCGGTGTTCGTCCGCGAGCCCGAGTTCGTCGGCCAGACCAAGGACAAGCTGAGCTCGGGCGAGGCTACGCGCATCGTCGACAAGGCGCTCAGCGACGCCTTCGACCACTGGCTTGCGGCCTCACCCAACCAGGCGTCAAAACTCCTCGACTGGGCCATCGAGCGCGCCGAGGAGCGCCTGCGGAGGAAGAAGGAGAAGGAGGTCGATCGCCAGTCGGCGACCCGAAAACTCCGCCTCCCCGGCAAGCTCGCCGATTGCACCCAGACCGCCGCCCAGGGCGCCGAAATCTTCATCGTCGAGGGCGATTCCGCCGGCGGCAGCGCCAAGCAGGCGCGCGACCGCCAGAGCCAGGCCATCCTGCCGTTGCGAGGAAAAATCCTCAACGTCGCCGGCGCCACCCGCGACAAGCTCGCCGCTAACCAGCAGATCGCCGACCTCGTCCAGGCGCTCGGCTGCGGCACGCGCGATCGCTACCGCGACGACGATCTCAGGTACGACAAGATCATCCTGATGACCGACGCCGACGTCGACGGCGCCCACATCGCCTCGCTCCTCATCACCTTCTTCTTCCAGGAGATGCCCAAGCTCATCGAGGGCGGCCACCTCTACCTCGCCATGCCGCCGCTGTTCCGCATCAGCTCGGGCCCCAAGGTGCTCTACGCCATGAACGACGCGCACCGCGACCGCCTGCTCGACACCGAGTTCAAGGGCAAGAAGCCCGACATCACCCGCTTCAAGGGCCTCGGCGAAATGCCCTACGTGCACCTGCGCGAAACCACCATGGACAAGAAGAGCCGCACCCTCCTGCAAGTCCGCGTCCGCCAGGACCTCGAAGAGACCAGATCCGCGGTCGACCGCCTGATGGGCAACCGCCCCGAGGCCCGCTTCGACTTCATCCAGGAAAACGCCGCGTTCGTCACGGACCTGGATATTTAGGGATGCACGCGCGTCCCTGCCACGAGGGCCGGCGGCAACCGTGATCACCAGACGCGGAGTGCTGAAGCTTTTCGGCGCGGGGTTTGTCGCGCTGCTCGCAACCGCAGCTTACCCCTTCATCGAAGTCCTCGCGCGGCCGCGCATCACTCGATATGCTCTGACGCCCCGCAGTTGGACTCCGGGTCTTGCACTGCGGGTCGCGGTCATCGCCGACATCCATGCCTGCGAACCCTGGATGAGTTCGGAGCGGATCGACGGCATTTGCACCCAGGCTCAGGAGCTTGAGGCCGACCTCATCCTGCTGCTCGGCGACTACGTCACCGGCATGAACCTGGTCACTGGTCCTGTCCACTCGTCCGCATGGGCAGCCGCGCTCGGCAAGCTGCACGCGCCCCTCGGCGTCCACGCCATCCTCGGCAACCACGACTACTGGGAGGACCGGGCGTATCAGCTCGACCAGTCCGCCACGCCCTTCGCTCTCAAAGCTCTGCGCGACGCCGGCATCGCCACGTACATCAACGAGGTCGTCCGACTCGAAAAGGACGGCCACGGCTTCTGGCTGGTCGGCCTCGCCGACCAGATGGCCCTGCTCCCCGGCAGCCGCTACGGCCGCACCCGCATGGCCGGCCTCGACGATCTCGACGCCACGCTGGCTGCAGTCACCGACGACGCGCCGGTCCTGCTGATGGCGCATGAGCCCGACATCTTTCCCTCCGTCGGCGAGCGGGTCGGCCTGACGCTCAGCGGCCATACCCATGGCGGCCAGATCAATCTGTTTGGCTGGCGACCGTCCGCTGCCTCCATCGGCTCGAGACGCTATCCCGCCGGCTACTACAACGTGGATGGCCGGGAGCTGATCGTCTCCCGCGGTCTGGGCTGCTCGATCGTGCCGATGCGCGTCGGCAGCTGGCCGGAAGTCCTGCTCCTGGAATTGGGGGCCACCTAGCCATCCGGCGCGAAGCAAGAAAAGCGCCCCTGCTGCAAGTCCGCCGCGTTCGTCACCGACCTAGACATCTGGCGTCTTCGTTACGATATACAGTGCTGCGCGAACTGAACCGCGGTAATCATTCACCGTCGCGGTTAATCACGCCCCTGCAAATCCCGTTGACTCGGAAGGCGTTTCCACTATGTTCCGGGCGCGTCGCGCAGAGCCCCGGACAGGGCGGAGTCCGGATCGGTTGCTGCAAGGCGAGGCCTTAATATCCGGCTTGTTCTTCGCGACCATTCGTCGACCCGCGCCTCCTCAAGTAGCTGCCCGTCGACCTGCCTTTCCTACTTGAGCGGACCACTGATTTGGCAAATGACTTTACCGGGCTCGGCCTCAGCGCCAAGGTGATGGATGCGGTTGCCGCGTCCGGCTACACCAAGCCCACCGACATCCAGGCGCAGGCCATCCCGCACGTCCTTCAGAAAAAGGACATCATCGGGATCGCCCAGACCGGCACCGGCAAGACCGCGTCCTTCGTGCTGCCGATGCTCACCCTGCTCGAAAGCGGCCGCGCCCGTGCCCGCATGCCGCGCACCCTGATCCTCGAACCGACGCGCGAACTCGCAGCACAGGTCCACGAGAATTTCGAGAAGTACGGCAAGAACCACCGGCTGAACGTCGCGCTGCTCATCGGCGGCGTCTCGTTCGAAGACCAGAACAAGGTGCTCGATCGCGGCGCCGACGTGCTGATCGCCACCCCCGGCCGCATGCTCGACCAGTTCGAGCGCGGCCGTATCCTGCTCACCGGCGTCGATATCCTCGTCATCGACGAGGCCGACCGCATGCTCGACATGGGCTTCATCCCCGATATCGAGCGCATCTGCGGCCTGCTTCCGACGCGCCGGCAGACCCTGTTCTTCTCGGCCACCATGCCGCCCGAAATCCAGCGCCTCACCAGCCGGTTCCTCCGCGACCCAATCAAGATCGAAGTCGCCCGCCAGAACTCCGTGGTCGAGACCATCGAGCAGCGCCTTGTGCGGGTCTCCGGCAAGCCCGAGGAAAAACGCGCCGCGCTGCGCCAGCTGATCCGCGGCGAGGAAAACCTCAAGAACGCGATCATCTTCTGCAACCGCAAGCGCGACGTCGCGACCCTCGCCCGCTCGCTCGAGCGCCACGGCTTCTCCGCCGCGGGCCTCCACGGCGATATGGACCAGAAGAGCCGCATGGAAACGCTCGACTCGTTCAAGACCGACAAGCTCAAGCTCCTGATCGCCAGCGACGTGGCCGCCCGTGGCCTCGACATCCCGGCGGTGAGCCACGTCTTCAACTTCGACGTGCCGACCCACGCCGAGGACTATGTCCACCGCATCGGCCGCACCGGCCGCGCCGGTCGCTCGGGCGTCTCCATCACGCTCGCGACGCCCTCCGACGGCAAGTATATCGATGCCATCACCAAGCTGATCCACAAGGACATTCCCGAGGTGAAGCTCGGCGGCCTGACCGAGCGCGTCGAGGCGCCGGCCGCGAAGGACTCCCACGAGCCGCGAGACTCCCGTGATCCACGCCGTGAGCGCAGCGAACGGCCGCGCCGGCCGGCCCGCAATGGCGCGCAGCGCAGCGAGGCTCAGCACAACGACGCGCCACGCAACGAGGCGCCCCGCCACGAAAACCGCGGCAACGGCGCCGACAGGCCGGCCCGCGCGCTGCGCACCGAGCATGTCGAAGGCATCGTCGCCGATTCGCCGTTCGGCTCCGATGGCCCCATTCCGGCGTTCCTGCTTCGGAAATAGGCGCGATCAACAGACTTCGCCTGCAGGCGGCGTAGAATATCGCGCCGGCCGAAGTGTTTTTACGCGCCGTTAAGCCCCGGGAACAGACAATGCCGCCTAAACTACCGGTGGCGGCCGGAGCTTGGGGGAACGGTGTCAGAGCAGGAATTCAGACGCGCGCTGGGTTACGCGAACTCCGCGATCGACCTGTTGAAGCGCGCTACGATTCCACCGTATCCGCAGTTCTATGAGCTGCTTTATACTTACGCGACGGGCGTCAACCCGGCGCTGAACGCTCGCGTCAACGCCATCTTCCGCGACGGCCACGCCACCGCCGACATCGCCGAGCGGCTCTACAACGAGTTCCTCCGCTCGCAGGACGCCAACGAGCGCATCTCGAGCGTCTCCGAGCGCATGTCGCACCGCATCGCCGCCATCCACGATGCCATCGACACCACCATGACGACGGCGAATGCCTATTCGGCGACACTGCAGGTTGCCAGCGGCGACCTGGGCTCCGACCAACTCAACGATGCCCGCCTGCGCGAACTGGCCAACGCCCTCCTCGACGAAACGCGCCGGATGCAGGACGCCAACCACCGCCTCGAGTTGAACCTTGCTGCTTCGCGCGAGGACATCGAGGCGCTGCAACGCGACCTCGACGATGTGCGGCGCGAAGCCCTGCTCGATCCCCTGACCAAGATCAACAACCGCAAGGCCTTCGACGACGGCCTGCTGCGCTCGGTCGCCCGCGCCGCGGAGCACGGCGACCACCTGTGCCTGATGCTGATCGACATCGACCACTTCAAGCGCTTCAACGACACCTGGGGCCACCAGACCGGCGACCAGGTGCTCCGGCTTGTCGCCATGACCATCAAATCCAACATCAAGGGCAAGGACATCGCCGCGCGCTACGGCGGCGAGGAATTCGCCGCCATCCTCCCCGACACCGACCTTGAAGGCGCGGTCATCCTAGCCGACAACATCCGCAAGGCCATCCAGGCCAAGGAGTTGCTGAAGCGCTCGACCAACGAGAAGCTCGGCCGGGTCACCGCCTCGTTCGGCGTCGCCACCTTCCGCCCCGACGACACCCCGTCCACCCTCGTCGAACGCGCCGACCGCTGCCTCTACGCCGCCAAGCACGCCGGCAGGAACAAGGTCGTCAGTGAGATCGAACTGCAGGGCGATATCGTCGCGGCTTGAGCATCGCGTTCGCGGAGGCAACCCCTCATCCGGCCTTCGGCCACCTTCTCCCACAAGGGGAGAAGGCCCTAATCCGAGAGACCTCGGCTCCATCGCCTTCTCCCCTTGTGGGAGAAGGTGCCCGAAGGGCGGATGAGGGGTCCCGCATCGCCAGCGATGCGCGCTCCGAGCGGAAGCGAGGAGCGGCAAGATCAGCGATCACCGGGATGCCTCAGTCGGCGCCTTCTCCCCTTGAGGGAGAAGGTGGCGCGCAGCGCCGGATGAGGGGTCGGCAACCGCAGGTTGCCCGATCCGAGCGGAAGCGAGGAGCGACTTACTCCGCGATCTCCACCCCAACCGACCGCAGCGCATCCCAATACCCCGGATAGGTCTTGCTCACGCAATCCGGATCGAGGATCGAAATGCCCCCGATCTTCAGCCCCACCAGCGCAAAGCTCATGGCGATCCGGTGATCCTCATAAGTCTCGATGCGGGTGCGCGCATTCCGCTGCTTCAGCTCGCCCAGCCGCGGATCGGACGACACCACCAGGTCATCGCCTTCCTCATGCGCCAGCCCCGGCCGTATCCGGTTCAGCTCGGTCGAGAGCGCCGAAATCCGGTCGCATTCCTTCACCCTGAGGTTGGCGATGCCGATGAACCGCACCGGCGTCTGGTTGAACGCCGCCAGCACCGCCAGCGTCGGCACCGCGTCCTGCATCTGCGAGCCATCGATCACCGCCGGCAGCCGCGGGAACATCCGGATGAACCGCGCCGCCTCGGCATCCGGCTGCGTGAAGGCCTCCATCGGCACCCCAAGATCGATCTTGCCGCCGGTCAGCGCCTCCGCCGCCCAGAGATAAGTCGCCGCCGACGCATCCGGCTCGATGTGGAAATCCGTCGCCTTGTAGCCGGTCGGTTCGACCCGCCACGTCATCTCGTCCAGTTGCTCGACGCTCGCCCCGAACGCCCGCATCGCCGCCAACGTCAGGTTCACGTAACCCCGCGCATCGAGGTCCTTGCCGGTCAGCGCCACCTCGATCGGCCCCTCGCCGAA
>NZ_JAQGJL010000398.1 GCF_028290645.1 Devosia sp.
CGAGGCCGCCAAGAGCCGTACCGGCAGCACTGCGTTCGGCGCGCCGATCGGCGGCGCCGCCCGCGGGCCCGTCTTCGAGCCACGCCGCGAGATCGCCGGTCCGCGCCACGAGCCGGCCGCCCGCAACGGGCAGGCTGCGGCCCGCCAGGTCGCTTCCGAACCGATCGCGCTGTTCAATGATCCGCCGGTGGCGGCCGCGATGTCGGCGGTGCGCGAGGTCGAGGTGGAACCCCAGCCGGTCGATCCGCAGGGCGCGATCGATCGTGCCATCGCAACGCTCGACCGCGAAGCGCGCGGCGACGGCGATGTGGACGGGCAGGTCATCAACGGCGTCGACTACGGCGATGACGACAGCGACCAACAGACGGTGCATGCCAACGGCTTTGCGCCCTCGATCCTGAGGGCCGATGCGCCCTCGACGATGCGTCCGCAGCGCGAAGGCAAGGCGGCCAAGGCCAGCGGCTTCGCCCGCGATGCCCGCGAGCCGCGCGGCAAGCAGAAGCGCGCCAAGCAGGAGCGTGAAACCGAAGCCGGTTTCCCGCGTGCGCGGGCCGAGAACGACCGCCGCGGCCTCGGCGCCGTCACCATTTTCCTCATCGTCTTCGCCGTGCTGCTGGTCGGCGCGGGCGGCGCCGGTTTCTGGGCCTGGCGCGAGGGCTTCATCAATCTGGACCAGATGTTCGGCCGTGGCGCGACGGCAACCGAGCAGGTTGCGGCGATCCCGGCAACGCCCGCCGGCACTCCGGCGGAAGCGCCGGCTACCGGTCCGGGCAATACCGACACGCCAGCCGACAATGCTGCGCCGACCGCCGAACTGGCCGATGACCGCCTCGGCGCCGAGCCGTCAGCGGTGGCCGAGACGCAGGCGCTGCCGCTAGTTGAACCGACCGCCGAGGCCCGCCTGGGCGCCGATACCGCACCGGCTGCGACCAGTGCCGAGCAGGCGGCCGCCGCGGTCGATCCGACCAATGTGGCCGGCAGCCAGTCGCTGCTGCTCGAAGCCTCGGACAATGGCACCACGGGCGCAGTGCCCTATTCGGGCACGGTCGAATGGAGCAAGGGGACCGACGAGATGGGCCTGCCGACGCTGATCGGCAAGGCCAACATCCCAGCGCGGAACCTCGCGGTCGACGTGCTGATCCGCAAGAATTCGGATGCGAGCCTCCCCGCCAGCCACCTGATGGAAGTCAATTTCCGGGTAACCGACAGCTTCATCGGCGGCTCGATCGCCGGGCTGCCCGGCGTGCTGCTGAAGAACGAGGAACTGGTGCAGGGCACGCCGCTGGTCGGCGCTTCGGCACGCGTCGTGGGCAACTCGTTCCTGTTCGCCCTCAGCGCCTCGCCGGCCGATGTGACCGCCAACAGCAACCTGTTGACCTCACGCAAGTGGATCGACCTCGCGCTCATCTATGCGACCGGCAAGCGGGCGATCATTACGCTCGAGAAGGACGCAGCGGCCGAGACGATGTTCGCTGATGTGGTCGGAGAGTGGAACAAGACCGCCTCGAACTGATGGCGGTGTACGAATGACGAAACGCCCGGCCGGTCCGGGCGTTTTTTGTTTTCGGGGGTATCGGAGGCGCTGGTGGCTGTGGACCCCCCCCTTTTCCCTCTCCCTGAAGTAGGGGGAGTGAGACCAAAACGCCGACGCCAGTGGGAGGGTCTCCCTCCCCGGTAGGGGGAGGGGACAGGGGTGGGGGTCCACGCGAACCGGACCTGCAGTCACACTTCCCGCAACTTCCCATCTTCCAGCTGGTAGCGCCGCGCCGCCAGCGCCTCGACGTCATCGGCATGGTGGCTGACCAGCAGCGTCGTCCAGCCGTGCTTTTCGGTGAGCGATCGCACCAGCAGGCGGATGGTGGCGCGCGTCTCGTCGTCCAGCGCCGAGAAGGGTTCGTCGAGCAGCAGCACGGGGCGGTTGCGCAGCAGGGTGCGCGCCAGGGCGACGCGCTGCTTCTCGCCGCCCGACAGGGTTTCGGCGCGCTGCCGGAGCAGGTTGGGCAGCCCGACTTCGCCGAGGGCGGCGGCGACCAGCGCCGCCCGTTTCGCGGCCGGCGTGCCCCGGGGCAGTCCCAGCTCGATATTCCGGGCCGCCGTCAGGTGATCGAACAGCGTTTCTGACTGGAACAGGATCGATACCGGCCGAGCCTCCGGCGGGAGTGGCAGAAGGTCATGGCCATCGAGCGAAAGTCTACCGGCCGACGGCGTCAAAAACCCGGCTATCAGGTCGAGCAACGTCGACTTTCCAGCCCCCGACTGGCCGCTGACGGCGGTGATTTCGCCGGGAAGCGCGGTAAAGCTCAGGTCGAAATGGCGGCTGGCGCCAAGGTGGGTGAAGGTCAGGTGATCAGCTTGAAGCATCGGTGAGCCTTCCGAACAGCCTCGGCAGCAGCACGAAGGCGGCGAGGCTGATGCACAGCATCAGCGCCGCAATGGTCGCCGCATCATTGGTGCGATAAGCCCCGAGCGCCCGGTACATGACGAACGGCAGGGTGGCGAAATCCTCGGTGCCGAACAGGGCGATGACGCCCAGATCGCCAAGCGAGAAGCAGAAGGCGAGGGCCAGCACCACCCCGGCCTCGCGCCCGATCAGCGGCCATTCGACAGCGCGGAACTGTTGCCAGCCGGTGAGCCCGAGCGAGCGGATCAGCCGACCGCGGCGCTCGGCGATGGCATCGAGAGGCGGGGCCAGGGTCGCCAGCGCAAAGGGCAGCGACAGCAGGGCATTGGCGACCAGCACGACGACCGGCGCCGCGGCCTCGGGCATTAGGCCGGCGTTGCGGACGAGGAGGAATGCGCCGAGCGACAGCACCACGGCGGGGACCGCGAGATAGGCATAAGCCGGGGCGCCGATGCCGATGCGGAGGAGCGGCGAGCCGGTGGCGGCGCGGCCCATGCCGATGCCGAGCGCCAGCGCCAGGGTCAGCAGCGCTGAGCCGGTGCCCAGTCCGAGGCTGGTGGCGAGGGCCTTCCAGAAGCTCGGGCGGCTCGTGACATCGACGATGCCGGGGCCGATGCCGTCGAAGAGGATGGCGAGCAGCGGCAGGGCGAAGCCGAGGACGCCCACGGCGAGGATGAGCCACTGCGCGGCACGGGCCACGCCACGGTCGCGCCAGCGGGGCGCTGCTGACGTGCCAGTGCTGGCAGAGACCGGCGCACAGGCCGAGGCGGCGAGGATGATCACCGAGCAGATGCCGATCTGCACCAGCGCGAGCGTCACCGCGCCCCGAAGGTCGAAATCGAGCCGCACCGCAGCGTAGATCGCGACCTCCAGCGTCTGGTTGGCGGGACCGCCGCCGATCAGCAACACGACGGGGAAGCTGGTGAAGGCGAGGAGGAAGATGATGGCGGCGAGGCCGGGCAGCGAGGGCTGCAGCATCGGCCAGTCGATGACGGAGAAGCGCTGCCAGGGGCCGAGCGCCAGGCTCTGCCCGGTTTTCAGGCGTTTTTCGGGGATGGCGTCGAGACGGGAGAGCAGGATGCGCGCGGCGAAGGTGCCGTCGAGGATGACATGCGCGGCGAGGATGCCGCCCAGTCCGAACAGCGGAACTTCGAGCGATTGGCCTGTAAGCGCCAGCGCCGCCTGGTTCACCCAGCCGGAGCGGCCCCACACGGCAAGGAGCCCGAAGGCGACGACCAGTCCGGGGGTGACGATGGCCGAGGCGAAGAGCCCGACGATGAGGTCGCGGCCGGGAAAGCGCAGCCGGTTCAGCGCCCAGGCGAGGGCCACGCCGGCTATCAGCGACAGGATGGTGCTGAGGCCAGCCTGGCTGGTGGTCATCCAGACGAGGTGCCAGACATCGACGCGCGAGCCTTGCGAGGGCTCGCCTGCCGCGGTCGCAAGGATCGCCAGCAGCACCAGCACCACCAGCCCGGCAATGGCCAGCGCGATGCCCGCCCCGGCGATGAGCCGGAGCGGGCGATAGGGCAGGGTGAGGCTATTCAAGCGCGGCGAGAGCAGCATCGACCCAGGCCCGGCCATTGGCGGCCAACGTCGTTTCGTCGATCTCCAAGACCTTCTCCGGCGGGGTGCCGAACGCGGCGGGCAGGTCGGCGCCGATATCTATTACCGGGTACATCCAGTTGGTGGTCGGGATCACCTTCTGCGCCTCGGGGGTGACGAGAAAGGCGAGGAAGGCCTTGCCGAGCTCGGCCTCTGCGGCGCTCTTCAGCAGCCCTGCCACTTCCACCTGCGGCACGAAGCCTTCGGTGAACGGGGCGTAGGCGTATTTGTCGTCGTTTTCGGCGATGGCATGGTAGGCGGGCGAGGTGGTGTAGCTCAGCACCATGTCGGCCTGGCCGTCGAGGAACAGGCCATAGGCCTCGGACCAGCCGCGGGTCATGGTGAGGATGTGCGGCTTCAGCCCCTTCCAGATCTCCGGAGCGCGGTGGCCATAGGCCGCCTGGACCCAGAGCACATTGCCAAGGCCGGGGGTGGAGGAGCGCGGGTCCTCGATGACGATCTTGAAGCTGGGAGGCAGCGCGATCAGTTCCTCAAAGGACTTGGGCGGGTTCGGCGTCTTCTGCTTGTTGTAGACATAGGCGAAGTAGCCGTAGTCGAACGGGACGAAGTCGGCATCGCTCCAGGGAAGCGATAGGCCTTCGAGGGTGAGGCCGTGCGGGGCGAAGAGGCCGGTGGCGCGGGCGTCGCCGGAGGTGGCGGTGTCGAGCCCGACGACCACGTCGGCCTTGGTCGAGGTGCCCTCGAGTTGCACCTTGCGCAGGGTCGAGATGGCATCCTCGGCGGTGGTGAACTCGACGGTGCAGCCGCAGGTCTTCTCGAAGCCGGCCTTCAGGGCCGGGCCGGGACCCCACTCGGCGGCGAAGCTGTCATAGGTGTAGACGTTGAGGACGGGCTTGTCCGCGGCAAGGGCAGGAAAGGCGATGGCGCAGACAACTGCCGCCAACGCGAAGCGCATGAACGAGTGCATATCGTTCCCTTCGGTTTCGCGGCCATGTGAATGAAGGGGACGTGCATGGATCAGACGCTTTCGCGCCCTTGCCATCTCGAACTTCCTCCGCCAGCATGACCTGGTTCAGGTTCAATGGGTAACTCTCAGCTCCGGAAGACCCGGAGCACCCCAGCGAGACACCTGACAGATAGACAGAGTTTTCCCCCCGTGCAAGCGCATGCGCCCCAGACTTCCGTTGCGGTCTTTGACGACCTGTTGGTCATCGTCGGCGGCGGGACGGTCGATTTCGACCTACTGCGGGAGCTGTATGCTTCAGGCGGCCATGTGGTTGGAGCCGATGGCGGGGCGGACCAGATCGTCGAGGCGGGGCTCAAGCCGGAGCTGATCATCGGCGATTTCGACTCGCTCAAGAACCCGCATGCCTGGCTCGGCAAGACCCGGCTGATGCAGATCGCCGAGCAGGAGACCACCGATTTCGAGAAGGCGCTGTATTCGACCCGCGCCCCGGTGACGGTGGCGATGGGGATGACCGGCCGGCGCTTCGACCACACGCTGGCAGCGCTCGACGCGGTGACGCGCTATGCGGCGAGGCGCAGGATCGTGCTGGTGGACGAGGAAGACGTGGCGGTGGCGTTGGCCGATGCGTTCGCGTTCGAGGTCGAGCGGGGGGACCGGGTTTCGATCCATCCGCTGGCGCCGGTGACGTTCTGGCGGTCGGAGGGGCTGAAATATCCGCTCGATGCGGTGAAGTTGGCGCCGGGGGTGCGGACCGGCACGTCGAACGAGGCGCTGGCGGGGCCGTTCACGGTGGTGCCGGAGGAGGGCGTCCATGCGCCGTACCTGCTGATCCTGCCGCGGCGGTATCTGGCGGGGCTGATTGCGAAGCTGCTGTTGGAGAAGCGGTAGGGGCTCGGGGCGGTTGGCTTGAGCCGAGTGTCCGGTGGCTGTGGACCCCCACCCCTGTCCCCTCCCCGCAAGGGGCGAGGGAGACCCCACCACCGGATCTAGTGTTTTGGTCTCCCTCCCCCTTGCGGGGAGGGGACAGGGGTGGGGGTCGGCTCGCTCTGAAGCTCGCGTTCCGCTGAACCAAAAGGCCGCCCAATGGGCGGCCTTGGTGACTATCGCTGCGCAGCCGTTAAGCCGCCTGTTCGCGGGACTTGGCGTGGGCGGCCTTCTGGACCGCCTCCTGCACCTTCTCGAACGCGCGCACCTCGATCTGGCGGATGCGTTCGCGGCTCACATTGTATTCCTGCGCCAGCTCTTCGAGCGTGGCCGGATCGTCGCGCAGGCGGCGGGCCTGGAAGATGGCCTTCTCGCGGTCGTTGAGGTCGCTCATCGCGTTGGTGAGCAGGCCCATGCGCTCGGAGAATTCCTCGGTTTCGCCGAGAGTGGTCTCCTGGTCCGGCGTATCATCGACCAGCCAATCCTGCCATTCGGAGGCGCCTTCATCGGCGCGCATCGGCGCGTTCAGCGAGGCGTCGCCCGAGAGGCGCTGGTTCATCGACACCACGTCGTTCTCGGTGACGTTGAGCGTGGTGGCGATCTGCTTGATCTGGTCGGGGTGGAGATTGCCGTCGTCGAGGGCGGCGATCTGTCCCTTGATCTTCCGGAGGTTGAAGAACAGGCGCTTCTGCGCGGCCGTGGTGCCGATCTTGACGAGGCTCCACGAGCGCAGGACGTATTCTTGAATGGCAGCGCGGATCCACCACATCGCGTAGGTCGCGAGGCGGAAGCCCTTTTCAGGCTCGAAGCGCTTGACGGCGTGCATCAGGCCTACGTTGCCTTCCGAAATTACTTCGGAGATCGGCAGGCCGTAGCCGCGATAGCCCATGGCGATCTTGGCCACCAGGCGCAGGTGGCTGGTGACCATCTTGTGGGCGGCCTCGGAATCCTGATGCTCCTTCCAACGCTGGGCGAGCATGAACTCCTCG
>NZ_JAQGJL010000415.1 GCF_028290645.1 Devosia sp.
GAGGAGACGGCGGTTCGGGAGGCGATCAAGCGCTTCTACGAGGCCTTCGATGAGGGCTTCAGCGCTCCTGCCGACTACGCCACCGAGGACTGGCACCATGTGAACCCCTTCGGCGGGCTCGACGCCAGCCGGGCGGCAACGCTCAACACCGTGCGCGAAGTGCATCGCGCGTTTCTGCGAGGTGTGACGGACACGGTCCAGGAGATGTCCATCCGATTCGCGACACCAGACGTCGCGGTCGGAACGGTGATCAGCCTGATGAGCGGCTATGTGGGGCCGGATGGGCTGGCGCGTGAAGCCGGTAGGTTCATCCGCACCTTCGTAGTGGTGAAACGTGAGGAGCGCTGGCTCATCATGCAGGACCACAACACGGCGATCGCCAGTCAGAGGGGTTAGCCTCACTTTTGCGTCCGGTGCTGCAACACCTTTGGTCGGCTCAACGCTCCGGATCGATGATCGCCTTGAATCTCGAAACGGCGGCCGGAAACGATGTCGCCAGGCGCTTGGCTGCTTCGAGCGAGGGGCCGATTCGACGAGGTCGAAATCTCCATAGCTGTGCGTGGCGCGATGACGAAAGCTTCGCGTCTCGTGCAGATCGGCGGCAATCTCGCCGGACAACGGGGCCGGGCGCTGGTACCGCCCTTTGACTGGCGCCCACAGCCGGTCGACAACTCTGGCGTGCCAGTCGTCCCCTTTCGGGTCGCTCCTCATCCAGGATCCGCAGTATCCTCAGCAAGGCTGCCTCGGCAGCAGCGTGTCCGGACTGCATGGCGTGCATCAGCGCCATCTCAGCCCGATGGCGGTCGAGTTCATCGCCGTCGAAGCCGCCCGCTTCCCTGGGCCACGGCCTTGGTGAAACGCCGCACAGCCGCAGCCACGTCGGCCTCCACATCCAGCCAGCACGCATCGCTCACTGCAGGACCACCGCGTCCCGGTGAACCCGTTCCAGCAACGAGCTGCACGCGTCACCAATCAGAATGATGTCCGGCTTGAGCCCGAGCTCGATGCTGATGGCCTCGGCATAGTCCCGCGCCGTACGCTCCGCTGCCTTGGGGAAGGCGACGACGACATCGAAGTCGCTGTCGAATCGCAGCTCCCCTCGCGCGGCGGACCCGAACACCAGGAACCGGCCCGCATGCCCGGCCGCATAGCTGGCGAGCCGCTGCATCGCGGCGGCGATTGCCCGCTGCAGACGCTCCGTCTTGCCGGCTTTGCGCGCTGCGATCGTCACGACCATGCCTTGTCCTCACTCGCGGCAGTACTAGGAGGCCGAGCCGGTGGCGCCAAGCTCGCCCCGCCGGGCGGCTACCCTCCCCGTGTCCTCAGCATCCACGACTCTGCCTTCCGGTAGTCGCGGGGCGTGAGGCCGAGCAGTTTCTTGAACTGCCGGGTGAAGCTGCTGGGATTGTCGTAGCCGACGCGGTTCATGATTTCGGCGATCGGCAGCAGCGTGTCACGCAGCAGCGCGGCCGCGGTACTGATGCGGAGCGTCACGGTGTAGGTCCTCACGCTCTGCCCGGTGACGGATCGGAAATGTGTATTCAGCGCCGTGCGGTTGCTGCCGCAGCTCTGCGCCAGTTCCTTCAGGGTGAACGGCCTGTTGTACCACTCGTGCACCAGCAGCAGCGCCTGGTCGAGCCGGTTGCCGGTCGCGGCGGGCCGTTGGGCGAGCGCGGGCTCGTCGACGAGGACGCGGAGCTGGAACAGCAGTTCGATCAGGAACGAGCGGGTGCGGCAGGGCCAGTTCAGGTCGCGCTGGGTTTCGCCCTCGGCGCTCATGCGGGAAAAGGCAAGGTCAAGCTGCTGGCTCAGCGCCGGCGGCAGGAGGAGAGGCCGGCCGACATGCTTCGGATCGGCGAACGGCCGCAGCAGGTAGGCGTCCTGCTCGGCGGTTCCGGCAAAGGCGGGGGTCTCGCGCAGCGCGTCGGGACTGAATGCGCTGTTGACGACGCTCGGATCGAAATAGGCCACGCGAAGCTCGAGGCCCTGCTGGCGGAGCAGCTCGGGCCGGGTCGCCTCGTCGAGCAGGATCACGGCGGGCGCCGCGATCAGCTGCAGGCCGTGCGTGCTGTTCAGCACGCATGAGCCGCCTGCCACATGCACGATCGCGAAGCGCGGGTGCTCGGGCAGGGCGGCGGCCAGCGGCCCGCCGCGCTGCACCGCGAGCGGCACGATGTAGCCGCGATAGCGTTCGCGGCCCACGATGGCGAGGGGGGCGGCGGTGGCGATCTCGGCCGGGTGAGAAATTGTCATTTGGCACATAATGGCAGCCGCGCGGCGATCACGCCAGCGGCAACGCAGCAGCTAGGGCAGGGGGCCGGTCACGGATGGCCGGTCTCAGGGAGACTACCCATGCACATCAGCTATCCCCGCCGCGGGCGCATCGTCGCCGGACTTCTGGCGCTTGCCGTCGCCCTCCTGCCCATGGCCGCAACCATGCCTGCCGCCGCTGCAGCCGAGGCGGCAACCGAGCCCACGGGAAGGCCGGTCAGCTTCAACAGCAATGACGGCGTTGTGCTTTCGGGCATCTGGTACGGCGAAGGCAACCACGTGGTCGTCATGTCGCATCAGTACAACCACGACCAGCAGAGCTGGAAGCCGCTGGTGGCGAAGCTGGTCGGCCAGGGCTATGCGGTGCTGACCTACAATTTCCGCGGCTATCCGCCGTCGGAAGGCACCAGGGAGATCGGCCTGATCGGCGGCGACCTGAGTGCGGCGGTGCGCTTTGCTCGTGGCAAGGGGGCAGGCGAAATCGTGCTGATCGGCGCCAGCATGGGTGGCATCGCCACGGTGCCGGTGGCTGTTGCCGAGCATGTCACCGCATACGTCACGATATCGGCGCCGCTCGGCTTTGCGGGGCTGGAGGCGAGCGATGGAGCGCTCAAGGGCACCTCGGCGCCAAAGCTGTTCATCAACAGCGAGCTCGACGACTATATCGAGGACACGCGCCACATGGCGGAGGTAGCGCGCGAGCCCAAGACTCTGGCGATCTATCCGACCGGCTTCCACGGCACCGACCTGTTTGCCACCGAGAGTGGGCCGCAGTTGCAGCAGCAGATCGTCGAATTCGTCGAGGCGAGCATGCCGCTCTGACGCAGCGCGGGCGGCCATCCGGCCGCCCGATCTTCACCCGGCCAGCCGGGGCCTGATCCGAATAGGGGCGGCGACGCACTGGTTTCGGCCCTGCGACTTGGCGTCGTAGAGGGCGAGGTCGGCCAGGCTGATCAGCCAGGAGCCGTCATGCACCGCGTCTTCCTCTCGCGGGTCGATCGCGGCGACGCCGATGCTGATGGTCACCACCCGCCAGGGCGGGTTGCGCGGGTGCGGGATGGCGAGCGACTGCACCTGTCGGCAGAGGTCGGCGGCGATGGTCCGTGCCGCATCGAGACTGGTGTCGGGCAGCAGCAGCACCAGTTCCTCGCCGCCATAGCGGGCCGCCAGGTCGGTCGGGCGCCGCGCGCCGATCGCCACCACTTCGGTGATCGCCTTGAGGCAGGTGTCGCCGGCCAGGTGCCCGTGGTCGTCGTTGAAGCGCTTGAACCGGTCGGCATCGATCATCAGCAGCGACAGCGGAGCGCCGGTGCGACGCGACCGCGCCACCTCGCGGCTCAGCGCCATGTCGAAGGCCCGACGGTTGGCGATGCCGGTCAGGCCGTCCTGCATCGCCATGCTTTCGAGCCGCATCTCCAGCCGCTTGCGCTCGGTGATGTCGCGCGTCACCCCGACGACGGAAGGGTTGTCCGACTGCTCGGCGGCGATCCGCAGGGAGGTCTCGAGCCAGAGCTCGCGGCCATCCCTGTGCATCCGGCGGAAGGTTACGGTCTCCTGCTCCGAGGCGCCGCTGCGCAGCCGCTCCGCGGCGGCCCGGACGGAGGCGCGGTCGTCCTCGTGGATGACCTCGAAGGCATTCCTGCCGATGAGGCCCTCCGGGCCATAGCCGGTCAGCCGCTCCAGGGCAGGCGAGGCATAGGTCCGGGTTCCGTCGCTCTCGAAGCGCTCCACCAGGTCGCTGGCGCTTTCCGCGAGGAGGCGGAACTCCGCCTCCTTCTGTTCGAGCACGGTTTCGCTCTTCTGCCGGCGGTAGATCTGTTCGGCGAGCCGGAGGCCCAGCAGCGCCGCCCCGAGGGTCAGGGCGAGGGTGATCGCGGCGTGCTGCACGGCACTGCGGCTCCAGCTCGCCAGCGCCTCGTCGCGCGACACCGCCACCACCGCGATCAGCGGGTAGCGCGCGCCGCGGTCGAAGCCCCCGATCTTGGCCACGCCGTCGATCGGCGAGACGAACTGGTAGGCGCCGGAGTTCCGCGTCGCGAGCTGCTGGCTGAACATTTCGGTGCCGCTGAGATCGGTGCCGATGAATTTTGGCTGGTACGGCTCGCGACTGAGCAGGCGCCCGGCGCCGTCGAACAGGTTGATCGAGCCGCTCTCGCCGACATCGATCGTGTGGTAGACGCCGGAGAAGTAGCGCGCATCGATGGCCGCCACGATCACACCGCCGAAGCTGCCGTCAGGGTTGTTGAAGCGGCGGCTCACCGTGGTGATAATCGCGCCGTCGCCAGCAGCGCGAATCGGCGCGCCGAAGAACGGTGCGCCGCTGGCAGAGTGCAGGTGGTTCTGGAAGTAGGTGTAGGCGCGCTGGTTGTCGCCGGGCGGCATGTTCTCGGCCGTGGTCGCCAGCCAGTTGCCGTCGGCGCCGTAGACGTAGAGCCCCCTGAGTCGCTGGGTGCCGGCCATGGTGCTGGTCATGAACGCCTGCGTTTGCCGCAGCCCCTCGGCGTCGGTGCCGTTGGTATTGAGCTGGAAGGCGACCATCGACACCGATTGCTCGGCGAGCTCGTAGGTGTCCTCGGCGTGCTGGCGCATCGAGCGGGCGAGGTTGCTGGTATCGAGTTCGGCTTTCAGCACGGCCGCGTCATGGGCCACCCATTCGCGCCAGCCTTCTAGCGTCACGATCGCCGCGCAGATGGCGAGCACGTAGAGGGCAGCGCCAAGGCTCAACGATCTGGTGGCCGGACGGGCCATGGGGTGGGACTTCCCGTTGCCTGCTGTCTTGATCCGTGTCGCATGATTTCGTTAACATCGGCCCAAGCAATACCCTCGCATCGTCCCTGATGCGTTCACCAAAAAGCAAACGGACGGCCCGTGGACCGTCCGTTGAAACTGTTCGAGTCTGGCCGGCCTTACTTGGTGAACGGCACCGTGGCCTTGATCGTGTCGCCCGAGGCGTTGAACACCACCTGGAATTCTACGGTAATGCTCTTGCCCGCGCCCTTGAGGACGATCGCCGCGGTTACGGTCATGTCGTTGCCCTGCTCGTCCTTATCCCGTTCCTTGAGATTGAAGACGACGGCGTCGCCCTGCTTCTTGCCGACCGCGAGGCCGGAGAACGTGACGTTCGACGTCATCGCCGCTTCGTAGCGCCGGGCGTCGTCGTTGAAGGCGAGCGTGCCGTTCACCGACAGGCTGGTGCCCGCCAGCGAGCAACGGCCGGCATAATTGACCTTTTCGGCGTTGCCTTCACTGAGCGACAGCCGGCACACCACGGATTCCTTTTCCGCTCCGATCAGCGTGCCGCGACCCTTCCAGCTGCCGACATACGACTTCAGCAGGGCCACATCGGCCGGTGCGGCATATGCCGGCACCGCAGCCATCGGGGTTGCGATCAGCAGACCGACGAGCGCGACGATGCGCGACAGGGGTCCGAAGAGCTTCATTTCTTAACGCCTCCAAGCGGATGAAAGAATCGCCCCCCGGCGACCAACAGTGCAGGCAGGATGAACACATCTCCGATCACTGCAAAGCCGAGAGTTATCACAAACAGAGTACCAAACAAGGCAACTTGCGGCAGTTCCGAGAACATGACGATTGCCGTACCAGAACAAAGGATCAGTGTTGCGGCGATGATCGCGCCGCCGATACGTTCCATCGTGTGATGTACCGCATCGAGATGCGATCGTCCCTCTTCACGCCGCGCATGCAGATAGTGCGAGAGGAAGTGGGTGGTGTCGTCCACCGCGATACCGAAGGCGATGGTCAGCGACAGTACCGTGGTGAGCTGCAGTCCGGCTCCCGACCACCACAGGTAGGCCTCGGTGCCGAGGATCGGGAACAGGTTGGGGATCGCCGTCGCCACCGCGACGCGGAGCGAGCGGAAGGCCCAGCCGATCAGGAACAGGTTGACGATCACCGAGATGGTCAGGTCGAGCTGCAGGCCGCGCACGATGTTGTCGGTGGCGTAGGTGGTCATCACGCGGAAGCCGCCGACCTCGGCGCCCTCGATGCCGGCCGCCTTGATGTCGGCCTGGATGCCTTCCTTGAGTCGTACGAGTTCGTTCGAGTCGATGATCGTCGGCATGAAGCCGGTGACGAGCGCTTTCATGCCGTCATCGGTGACGAAGCGGCGCTTGAGGTCGCCCACGGCGTTGAAGATCTGCTCGCGGGTGAAGCCGGAATCCGCGTAGTGCGTGAACGCCGCGGCCGAGATCACCTTGTTCACGCCCAGGTACTTCTCGACGATGTTGTGCACCACCTGCACCGTCTTGAAGTCCTCGTCGCCCACATCGGCCATGCCCTGCTTCAGCGGCACGCTGACATAGAGCGGCGCGACGCCGCCGACGCCCTGGTCGATCTGCTCGGCGGCGGTCAGCGCGGTCGAGTCCTTGGCCATGAAATCCTCGAAGGAGAACCGCGGCTGGATCAGGAAATAGGGGATCAGCAGCAGGCCGGTGGCGAGGATTGCGCCCACCGCGATCGGCCGGCCGTAGCGCTTGGCGAGGAACCAGGCGACGGGGATCGGCGCGGTGATGGCAAAGCTGGGCTTGGGGGCCTTGAAGCCCAGCCGCACCGCCAGCTTCAACAGCAGCGGCAGGAAGGTCATCAGGCAGATGAAGTTGGTCAGCGAGGCGATCGTGCCCGCGTACGAGAATTCCTGGATGCCCTGGCCGGCGGTCAGCGACAGCGAGGCGAAAGACACCAGTGTCGTCAGCATGGTGAGCGCACTGGCCGGGCCGACCACGCGGACGGTCTCGTCGACCGCCTTGTAGGGATCCATGCCCTCCCGCCAATAGGCGAGCCAGTTGAAGATGAAGAACAGGCTCTCCGCGAAGGCGATCACCAGAACGATCGTGGTAACGATGATGGTGAGGAACGAGAACGAGCCGAAGAGGGCGATGATGATGCCCATCACCCACATGATGGCGACGAACGGCGTCGCCGCCACGAGCACCGCGCCCCAGAACGAGCGCAGCGACACCAGCGCACTCAGCGAGCCAAGCGCGAAGCCGTAGATG
>NZ_JAQGJL010000184.1 GCF_028290645.1 Devosia sp.
TCGGCGGCGTCCGAACCGCTGACGAAGCGCAGGGTCATGACATCTTCGTTCACCACGGCCTTTTCCTCGTCACCGAGAGTCAGCCCAACCGTTTCGAAGAAGCCTAGTTGCCAAAGAGTCTCGAACACTTCGGGGTCCCACTCATCGAGATCAAACACCGGTGCCGGCGCACCGCCGAGCTGGCGGGCTCGGTCGTACTCCGCGGCCAAAACTAGGGCAGCAGCGGTGCTGACGCTTTTGATTGAGCGGAAGTCGATGTACGTCGCTACCTGTGCGTTGCCGACCGCGTCCCCCGGCAGCCAAGTGTTGTTCTCTTTGAACACCGAGCTCAGCATCTTGCGGCGAAGTCCGTCTAAGAACTCCAGCGTTTTGGACGGGCTGCGATCGAAACACAGCGTCTCGGGTGCTCTCGCCGGTTCACGTCTTGAGCGGACTCGAGTGACCTTCTCCCCTGTGAAGACGACACTTGGCTTCCTATGGATGCGCAGCAGCCGGCGATGCCGAGCGCTGCGCCGGCGCCGAGCCTCGTGTTTAGCCCGGCGACGATGCCTTTCGACTTGATCTTGCGTTGGTTTCTTCATGCCCAAGGGCATGTACTATCCTTCAGTGATCGTTGTCGATGGAACGCTGCCCAACAAAATCCCGGCCCGGCACCTACTTGCCTTAACTCGCTTCGTAGCGATCTTCAGGAGCTTTGCTAACGGGTGGCTGGCAGATTCCGTTCGGCCACCCGTTCACCTTCAACCAAAAAGGTCCCGCCTCCACCGGGAGATCCAGTTGAGCTTGATCAGGCGACGAACCGACGAGCAGGCAGATGCCGACGATCAAGGCCGTGCCGAGCAGCATGAATCACGACGTCGGATGCGCGGATCACAGCCGCACCATGCAGACCTTGCCGACGCCGGCATGGGTCAGCCCGATGCGGCGAGCAGCGGCGTGAGACAGAGCAGATGACCCGCGCCGCGCGCGAGACGATGGGGCGCCTTGCCGGTGCCATCCTCGACCACAAACGACATGGGTCAGCTCCAGTGTCTCAGCGTCGCGATCGGGGGGCCGGTCCACACATGTCAATCTCGGCCCGCGATCTCGATTTGCACAGTCGGCACATCGCCGGGTGCTCGCGGAGCTCGGCAAGGATCGGCAGGCCGTTGTAGAGTGCGACGCGCTTGCCGAACCTCCTCGTGGCGACATGAGGTGAATTGCACTCTGGAGGAACAGGATGATGCACGCCTTATGGTTGACAATTGCGGTTTCATTGACCGCTTTGTCCCCGCCGACTTACGCAGCGCCTCCGATAGGCACGCTCATTACCTGTGCCACGCTCTCAGCCGTCGATGGTGACACAATCAAGTGCAACGGCATTTCTATGCGCGACATGGGCGACGGTGCCCCCTTTGTTTCGGGGGTACGACACGCCTGAGATACAGCACAGCAAGTGTAAAGCGGAACTCGAGCTCGGGCGCGTTGCCAAGATGTTGATGTCCGCATTGCTGGAGATCGGAGGCGTGCAGGTCTTCGATTCTAGCGAGGTTGATGCCACCATGCAGCACAGGCCGCTGGTGCGGGTGATACTGCCAAATGGGAGCTCGATCGGGACCATCTTCATCAACGCGGGTATCGCGCGGCGTTGGACGCCTGACTACAAGGCGAATTGGTGTTGAAGGTAAGGGACCGCTCAGCGGTATTTTTCCGCGCTTCCTTTGTCGACGACGGCCCGCAGCGTTCGCCATGCTGGCAGCATTCACGAAAGTCGGAAGGGAGCCCTTCGCCTACTCTAATTCATTGGGCAGAGAGCGGTGATCGGCGTCCTACGTAAACGTAACACCAATCACGGGCCTCATTTTAGCGGCTCTTGATTTCCCAAAGTTGCGGGCCGTGCCGTGTGCTCGAATGGGGTTACCGTCATTCGCCGCGTGGACACGATGCTGAGAATCGTCGCAGGTCTCTCTTAGTATCGGAGGACGGCCATGAGTGAAGACCGCAAGAAACGGCTGGTGTTTTGTTTCGACGGCAGCTGGAACAAAATTGATGCTCCCTTCCCTACAAATGTCTTGTTCACCGCGGAAAGCGTTCTCCCGCTCACGGAGGACGGCATTGCCCAAGTCATCTTCTACGACGAGGGCGTCGGGACTGAAAAAGGCGAGGAATTTAAAGGCGGTGCGTTCGGAGCGGGACTCCTCAAGAACCTCAACGACGCCTACCGCACCCTCATCTTTAATTACACTCCCGGCGACGACATTTTCGTCTTCGGATTCTCCAGGGGTGCCTTTACAGCGCGATCTTTTGTTGGCCTGCTTAGCCATAGCGGAATTCTTCGGCGGCGCGACGTCGGGCGCGTCAATGAAGCCGTTGAACTCTATCGTCAACGCAACACGTCGAACGAACACATCGAGCGCATGTTCCGGTTCCGCAGCGAGAGCGCACCGCACATCTGTGTTTCGGACGAGGAAGACGCCTGGAGGGCTAAGTCCCTTGCCGACTACGTGCCTAATGCCCTTCCCCGCCTCAAGGTGAAGTACCTGGGCGTTTGGGATACGGTTGGGTCCCTAGGCGTCCCTAACTATCTTGCTGGCGCTGCTCAGCTGAATAGGGAGCACCAGTTCCACAACTTCGAGTTGAGTGCCATAGTAGAAAGCGCCCGACACGCTGTGGCGATCGACGAGCCGCGCCTCGATTTTTCGCCCACACTCTGGGACAATCTGGTTGCCCTCAACGACGCGAGAGGAGCCGATCCTGCCGACGAGAAATCCCCCTATCAGCAGGTTTGGTTTCCAGGCGTGCACGGCGCTGTTGGAGGAGGCGGAGATCGCCGTGGACTATCAGATCAGCCTCTCGACTGGATTTGGGATGGCGCGAGAAACGCGGGACTCGAGCTGGATATCTCAAAAAGCTCACGCATCTACGAACTTGCGCCAGACCATCGAGATAACCTCGAAAACGCGAGCGAGAAGAAGCCCGAGAATGTGAAGGAATGGCTGATTCAGCTCGGCTTTGGCCTCCTGCCGGAAGGCGTGCGGAATCCTGGGCCGCAGAACCTATATGAGGTCAGCGTCAGCGCACGTCGC
Organism: Devosia sp.; assembly: GCF_028290645.1. Taxonomy (GTDB): domain Bacteria; phylum Pseudomonadota; class Alphaproteobacteria; order Rhizobiales; family Devosiaceae; genus Devosia_A. The sequence continues at coordinate 3,066 of NZ_JAQGJL010000184.1, forward strand.
AGATGGCACGATCTTCCAGAGAACCTGCCCGAGAAAACGCCCTATCGCCCAGAGAGCCTTGAAACGGTCAGTCAGGCCCTCAACGGACTAGATTTATCCGCCTTAGGAATGACGGCTGGCGGGATAGAAGCTGTCCCCGAGAACTTCATCGTTCACGAAGTAAAGCAGGGCGAGTGGCTTTCGACGTTAGCGCAGATGTACTATGGCGATGCGGCACTCTGGCCAAGAATTTTCGCGGCGAACAAATACAAGGTTTACGACCCTGACCGCATATATCCCGGGCAGGCGTTACGCATACCGCAGGACTATTGACCGCTCTTTTAGGGCTCGGGGAGCGGGACAAAGAAAAGGCGCTCACCTTTTCAAGGAGTTACTATTTCTGAGAGTAGTAAGGGAGAATCATTTGGACTTCCTAGAAACCGTCAACGAAACGCCGCTCGACATTGACCTGATGAAGCGGCTGCTGACCTTCGTCGATGAAATGTCGGACGAGCAGCGCAGCGACATGACCGGCCGAAGCGTCGGGCTCATCCGCTTTCTCGAGGAGGAAGGTATAGGGAGCGATCCAGAAATGACACGGGCGTACACCCTGATGGCCTTCGAGTTCCGGATGGAGGCCCTGTCCCGGTTGCGCGACCGGCCCGAGTATCAGGCGTGGTCGCTGCAGCTCGGCAAGGCCGCTGGCGATCCCGATGATCAACGAGGTGCTCGTAGAGACGGCAGCCGTGCACCCGCTTATTCGCGTAAACGAGCACCCGGCCTTGAGCCGGAAGCGTTCTTTGCAAGCGCCTTGCTGCGCACAGACGTGGAGGGCCGGGGATGAAGATCAAGGGTTTGGACAACCTGACGAATAAGCTCAGCGACGCCGGCAAAGCGTTCGACGGGGTGGACGACTTGATCGCCACGGTGGCGATCGACAAGGCCGATGGTGGCCTGTCAGCGATCACGGAGATGGAGAAGGCCATCGATACGCTCATCAGGCGCTATCCTGGCAACGCCATGGTCAAGGCGACGGGCGAGGGCCTGAAAGAAGCCTACGCGCAGGCGATCCGAGCCAAAGCGAAGGCGCTTGCCGAAGGTCGTTCTGGCTGAAGCGTGCCTACTGCACAGTTAGTGGCCGGAAGCGATCTCATGCGGCGACTAGCCGAGATATCGTTACCTGCGCCCCGGTATCGCTGCTTCATTGCGGCGTACCCGAGATTGATCTTGAGCGGCGGCAGGTTGAGGCGGGCTCCTGGCCGCGCTGAGGCAGCCAAGTTCAGCGCGCCAAGCGCCGCATTGCTCAGGTCGTCGGCTCTCCCGTGCCGCCAGCCCGCTCCAGCCGCTCACGCATCGCCTCCGGCGTGTCCCCCGGCAACGGCACGCGCGAAATCCCGGCGTCGGTCCAGCCGATCACCATGGGTCCAAGAGCTGTGTCGAGCATCCGTTAGCGCATACGCATAAGGTAGAGCCGCGGGACGCGCGGCCCAAGCCGGATTTGACCGAAAACTGCCGTTGATCAGACTCATACGATAGCGCTGGCGGTCAAGGATGGCGAAGTAGAGCGGCCAGATTCCGTCCGACGCCGCATAGACCGCCGTCTGGTCCCCGAACGCATTGACGTCGTCGGATTTGCGCGGCTCAAAGACCTCGATATCGGGGTTGGTCGAGCCGTGCAGCACAATGTCCTTGGTGTCGGCGAGGTAGCAGAGGAACTGCCACAGCGGCGCGTCCAGCTGGTAGTCGATTTCCCCACCCTGCCCCCCGATTGCCTCCCCAAACAGTTTGTCGAACCCGGCAATCGTCCTCTGGTCGGTGGTGGCATGGCCGGCCGAGGCATGAAGTAGGGCGGCAGCTTTGTCATTGGTTCAATCTCGCGTCGGGATCGCCAGACAATTGAGCGGTCCGAGGGTTGTCAAGAATGCCTAGCGCCCGAGCGCCATCAGTCATTCCCGCAATTCGCGGCGCAGATACCTCCGCACGACCTGCCAAGTACCTCAACCCTGAGTTTGACGAGGTCGAGGAAGGCACCGAGCAAGGCACTGAGACTGAGCCTGCCCCGGCGTAGAGGAAAGCCTCTCAGTCTGCCTCTTCTGCCCGATCCTGCTCGAGGTCCACACCGTAGGAGTACTCCTCAGTGGGGTCGCGGAACCGGTCGTCCATGTACCTTTTTTCCTCGACGCCGAAGTACCAAAGCCTCAGCGGGGCCGACGCCTCCACCCACCTCGGTCAGGGACCAGTCCTCTATGAATTTATGCCGCATACCTGCACCAGCAGTCACTCGACACCACGACGCCCTCGGGCCGTGCCCTGTTCGGCATGCTGGCCGTGTTCGCTGAGTTCGAGCGGGCGATGATACGTGACCGCGTGAACGCCGGCCTCTCCTGCGCCGAGGCCAACGGCAAGCGCCTCGGGCGTCCCGCCCTCTCTGCCGATAACCGAGGCTAAGGTGGCGACACTGCGAGGCTCGGGCATGGGGATCGTCCAGGTGGGCTCGACGCTGGGCATCGACGTGTCGGCTGCCCCTTTAACACAGGAGGCCAAGATATGATGAAGCTCAGGTGGGCATCCTTGTCTGTGCCATCTCGGCATTGACGATGTTTCCGGCGATGGCCGTGCCGGTGGACAAGAACCGAACGCCAACGGCAACGGCTGGGGGCCAGGTGGCAGGCCCGCGGTCGGGGCCCCCGGCCCCATTGCCGGGGGGCCTGGCCTTCCTCGCAGCTGGCGGTGGGCATCTGGTGCTCCGGTTTCGGAAGCGCAACGCGGTCCTGGACCGGAATAGGGCAAGGCCGTAGGGTGGTCTTCTCAAGGAAGCCCCTCGCCACCGCAAAGGGGCGTCCTAGCAGCGGGCGGCTTCGTGGTGGCGCGCGATGCGTCCGCTGCGCCAATGCTACAACTTGTCAGCACGATCAGCCCTACTGCGGCTATCGAACATCTGGGCTCCGACGTTGCCCTCCCACACCAACACCTCCGCCACGTGGCCTCGCGCAGCCGCCGCTTGAGCCGCCCCTATAGCTTCGTCGACGGCCTCATCGAGGGATGGACACGAAGCTACGCGCGGTCCACGCGAGCCGATAACCCAACCTGCTCATCCTCGATCACGTGGTACGGATTGAGCCTCGGCATTTCGGAAAGGCCCTGGCGTTGCGTAGGGGCGGAAGCGTGACCTGCCCTGCAAAATTGAGCAAGGGACCCTTTATGTCGCATGGCTGACCGGGCCGTAGCCTTGTGTGAGCAGCTCAGACGGCAGCGGCGATCGTGCCGCCCGCCATCAGGCTCCACAGTTGGTCAGCGGTGAGGTGTTTCACCGGGCCGTCGTAGACAACATGGCCAAGGCTGAGGACAACGATGCGGTTGGCCAGGGCGCGGACAGTAGAAAGGTCGTGCGTCACGAGGATGACGCCGGTGCCGCTCGCCGCGATAGATCGGATGAGGCTGACGACCTGCGCGGTTTGCTTGACGCCGAGAGCGGCAGTTGGTTCGTCGAGGCAGATGAGCTTGACGTGTTCGGCGAGGGAACGGGCGATGGCGATCGACTGCCGTTGGCCGCCCGATAGCGCACGCACAAGAACGTTCTCGTCCCTTAGGGTCACGCCAAGCGCCGCAAGCCGCGCACGACACTGCTCGGCAGCCTTGCGGTCATCCCGCACCGGAAAGACGCCGAGCCACATCCGCCGTTCCTCACGGCCTAGCATCATGTTGTGGGTGATGCTCAGGTTGGAGCAGAGCGCGAGGTCCTGGTACACCGTTTCAAGGCCCGCGGCGCGGGCATCTTGCGGGCTGTGGAACCTGACTGGCTTACCCTCGAGCACCATGTCGCCGGCGTCCGGACGGATGGCGCCGGAGATGATCTTCACCAGCGTGCTCTTGCCCGCGCCGTTGTCGCCAAGGAGGCAGACAATCTCGCCCTTGCCGACGCTGAACGATCCCTCTTCCAATGCTATCAGCGCCCCGTAGGTTTTGCGTGCGCCGCTAATCGAGAATGCCGGAATACTGACGGACGAGGCACCCCCGACCGAGGTCTGAATTGGCGCAGCATCGACCGCTGGTTCAGCTCCCGGCGCATCCGCACTTGTGGTCGTAAGAGCAGTCTTGGTGCGTCGGCTGCGGAGGCTGATGGCAAGCTGGTCGGCGAGCAGCGCGAGTAGCAGCATGCTGCCGATGGCGATCGACTGCCACCAGGACTGGAGCCCCACAAAGATGAGGCCAGCGTTGAGAATACCGATGGTGGCGACACCAATGGCGATCCCCAGAGGGCGTCCGGCGCCGCCGGCGAAGGCGACGCCGCCGAGGATCGCGGCGGTCAGCACGTCCAACTCGAAGCGCGCACCGATCGTCGGCGTGATGCTGCCGAGCCGGCCGGCGACCAACACCGCGACAATGCCGATAAGCAGGCCGTTGGTGGCGTAAAGCCCCACGACGGTGCTGCCTACGGGAACACCGCAGAGTTCGGCGGCCCTAGCGTCGCCGCCGATGGCATACACGCGGAGGCCCGTGACCGTCCGCGTCAGGATGAAGGAGCCAATGACGAAGATCGCCACGGCGATGATCACGCTGTACTGGACGTCGAAGATCTTGCCCCGGCCAAGCTGCAGCAGGGGGTCCGGAAAGCCGTAAACCGCAGTGCTGCTGACCACGTAGGCAAGTCCTCGTTCGAGCGCGAGCATGGCGAGCGTGACGATGAGCGGCGATATGCTCCGCGGCCTGCCGCGCCGACCT
>NZ_JAQGJL010000207.1 GCF_028290645.1 Devosia sp.
ATGCCATGGAGGGTTCGGGAGCATCCGTGCCGCATCGCGAGAGCGAAGGGCTTTGGTCGTCGGCGACCCAAAGGGGTCCGGCCCGCCCGCCGCCACCCGCTGCCCTTGCCCGGCAGCTTTCGCTCCTTGGTGGGATCGGCAAGACCCCACCCCGCGTGCATAGCGGCTTCCCCGCGCTACCTGGGGCAACCGTCATGGTTTCCGCCTGGGGTGATACGACTACCACCCCACCCGGTCTCAGCTGCACCAACCACTCGTCATGACCTCGCTTCAGGTGCAGCGGATGGGGGGAGAATACGACGGGTGGAGAGCGCGGGGATAAGTGGGGGGAAGAATATTTCTGAGGGGGCTCGGGTTACGTGCCGTACCGACGAGCGGAGGGCCCCTCGGCCTACCCCGCAACCCTCGAAAAATCCGCCACCAGCCGCATCGTATCACGCAGCTTCGCCAGCAAATTCAGCCGGTTCGCCCGCACCGCCGGATCCGGATCATTCACCAGCACCGCCTCGAAGAACGCATCCACCGACTGCCGCAACGTCGCCAGCGCTGCAATCGCGCCCTCGTAGTCATTGCCGGCCACCCGGGCGGCGACGCTTGCATCGGCCTTCATGATGGCGTCGGCCAGCGCGATTTCCTCGTCGAGCTCCAACTGCTCCTCCACCACTGGAGCATCGAACTTCCGGCCGTCCTTCTTCTCTTCCATCGCGAGAATATTCGCCGCGCGCCGATACCCGGCGAGCAGGTTCTTGCCGTCCTCCGAACCCAATAGCGCCGACAGCGCCTCGACCCGCTGCGTGATCTCCAGCATGTCGTTGCTGCCTGGCGTGATCACCGCATCGACCAGGTCGTGCCGTGCCCCCGCATCGCGCAGCGTAACCTTCAGCCGGTCATGGAAGAAGCTGAGGAGGTCTGGCTCGACCCGGAGCGGAAACGGCAGCCGGTTGTCCACGACGATCCGGATCACCCCCAGCGCCGCCCGCCGCAGCGCATAGGGATCGCGCGACCCCGTCGGCTTCTCGTCGATCGCCCAGAACCCGGTCAGCACATCCAGCTTGTCCGCCAGCGCCACGGCAATCGCCACCGGCTCGCCCGGCACCAGGTCGGTCGGCCCCAGCGGCTTGTAGTGGTCGGCAATGGCATTGGCGATCGCCGCCGGTTCGCCCTGCGCCAGCGCATAGTAGCGGCCCATGATGCCCTGCAGCTCCGGGAACTCCCCCACCATGCCGGTGACGAGGTCGGCCTTGGCCAGCATCGCCGCGCGCTTCGCCTGCCCCACATCGGCCCCCACCAGCGGCGCGATTTCGCCCGCCAGCTTCACCAGCCGCTCGACGCGCTGGAATTGCGTGCCGAGCTTGGCGTGGAACACGCTCTCCTCGAGCTTGGGCAGCCCATGCTCGAGCGGCAGCGCCAGGTCCTGGTTGTAGAAGAACCGCGCATCCGACAGCCGCGCCCGGATCACCCGCTCATTGCCCGCGGTAATGGTCTTGCCGCCGTCCTCGGCCACCTGGTTCGAGGTGATGATGAAGAACGGCGCCAGCTTCCCCGAACTGTCGCGGAGGCAGAAGCATTTCTGGTTGGCGCGGATCGTCGCGATAATCACTTCCTCGGGCACTTCGAGGAAAGCCGGGTCGAACGACCCCATCATCACCACCGGCCACTCGACCAGCCCCGCGACCTCCTCGAGCAGCCCCTCGTCGTGGATCACCGTCAGCCCCTGCGCGAACGCCAGGCTATCGGCATCGGCCCGGATGATTTCCTTCCGCCGGTCGATATCGAGCACCACCTTGGCCCACTCCAGCGCCTGCACATAATCGTCGAACCGCCGCACCCGGATCGCCTGCGGCGCGAGGAACCGGTGGCCATAGGTGGTCTGGCCGCTCGTCACCGTGTTGGATTTGAACGCGATGACCTCCGGCTCCTCGTTCTCGGCGCCGAAGGTCGCGGTGATGGCGCGCAGCGGCCGCACCCAGCTGAGCCCGCCGTTACCCCACTGCATGGATTTCGGCCACTCGAACCCGGTGATCACCTTGGGCAGCAGCGTCGCAAGAATCTCGGTTGCCTCGGCGCCCTTCTTCTCGATCTGCGCCACGTAGAACTCGCCCTTCTTGGGGTCGCTCTCGATCTTGGCCTGCTCGATCGACGTCAGCCCTGCTGACTTCAAGAACCCGTCGATCGCCTGCTGCGGCGAGCCGACGCGCGGCCCCTTCTTCTCCTCCCGCGTATCCGGCGAACGCGCCGGCAGCCCGCTCACCGTCAGCGCCAGCCGCCGCGGCGTCACGAACGCCTTGGCGCCCTCGTAGACGAGGCCGGCATCGACCAGCGCATTCGTCACGGCCTTCTTCAGATCCTCGGCAGCCTTGCGCTGCATCCGCGCAGGAATTTCTTCCGAGAACAGTTCGACGAGAAGTTCGGGCATTTCGATACCGGGCGTTGAAAGCGCGGTTTGCCTAGCAAGCAGAGGGGGGATTGTCCATTGCGGGGTTGGCCGGCGCTTGCCGTCCCTCACCCTCGATTACACCGGAGCCGTGGAAGCACAACGGCTACCACCCACCCCCGCCGCCACCACCTCCGCCCCCGCCCGAACCACCACCCCCGCCGCCGCCCGAAAATCCCGAGCCCGACGACGAACTCGGCTGCGCCGCGACCATCGCCGCGCTCATCCCGCTCGCCACCGACGACACCGTGTTCGAGAACCCGCCCGAACTCGTCGACCAGTTGCGGCCCGAATAGAAGCCCGGCGAATAGCGGCTGCTCGCACCGGCCACGGCGTTACGGCTGAGCTCGCCCTCGAAGTGCTGCGACCACGGCTTCTCCACCCCGAGCGCGATGGCATAGGGCAATATCCGCTCGAACCGCTCCACCGTCATCGGCGGCTCGCCGCTGATGTTGAGCCGGTTCTTCTCGGCCGTATCCATGTACATCTTGAAGCCGTCGATCTCGTCCATGACCTTGCGGCCCTGCACGGTCGGCGCCCGCATCAGCACCGCAAACACCACGTTGATGAAGATGATCGAGGCCGCCGCGATCAGCGGCACGTCGAGCTGGATATCGCTGAGGAGGCTGGTAGCGGCGCCGATCAGGTTGCCGCCGAAAATCACGGCGAAGATGACGAGCACCACCTTGCCAAAGGCCGGAGCCGCCCAGATTCCCCTGAGGATACCCGACAATACCCCGAGGAACACCGCGCCCACCGCCGCGAACACCAGCGTCACGGGATCGATCAGGTCGAACAGCACCATGGCGAAGAGGATCGCCGCCGACAGCGCCACTCCAAGCACCACATAGCCGGTGTTGTTGTTGAAATAGGCCGTCCGGTTCTCCGCCTCGATCGTCTTCATGAACTCGGCGCGGGTCTCGTTCAGCTTGGGTCCGGTGGTCGTATCCACCGTCACGCTCCCCTGCGACGCGAGATAGTTGTAGATCGTGCGCTCACCCGCCGGCAGGTCCGTAGGCGTCGCCTTCCCGGTCACCGTGACCTTCAGCGTCTTGCCCGGATTGTCGATCTTCACCAGCCCCTTGACGCCCAGGTCGAAGATCGAGGCGGTGAACGCCGTCCAGCCCCCCTTCGCCCAGCCCATCCCGTCGACATATTCGGCGAGCGCCGGTGAAAAGCCCTTCGGCGGATGGAACAGCGGAATGATCGTGCCCCGCTTCGGGTCCCGCCCCACCGAGCTCCAGGCGAGGAAATAGTAGAGCAGCACCAGCCCCACCGCGATGCCCGGCACCACGATGTCGCGGTGGTCGCTCAGCCAGTTGAGCGCCCGGTCGAAGCCCTGCGGCTCGACGAGCACTCCCTTCTGGAACGACGCCGCGACGCTTAAGCCTTCGCCCGAAGCGAGCGGCCGCGTCGCCCGGACGGTCGCCGTATTGTCGGACGTCCGCGTGATGGTGATATCCTGCTCGGTGGAGCCCGGAACGCCCGTGTACCCCACCAGCTTCCCGATCACCGCGCCCCTGGGCAGGGTGATCGAAGCCACCGCCTTCTCGATCGGGAAATTCCAGTAATTGCCGGTGGCGTTCCAGAACAGCTCGTCGTGATCCGCGAACACGCGGCCCATCCGGGTCATGGTGCAGCGGATGGTATAGCTGTGCTGGCCAGAACTCAGCAGTACGTCGGCATCCCCGATGCGGATACGCTTGAACCCCGCCCCGATATTTTCGAGCGAATAGGGCTCGCTGCGTCCGTCGCGCATCACGCTCCGCACCACCAGCGACGAGCGCAGCCGCGACTTGTCCGGATTGATCAGGATCAGCGGAATATCGCGATAGATGCCGCGCCGGATCCCGTTGCCCTCGGCATTGACCTCGATGATCTCGACCACATCCACCGAGCCATCCGTGTTGAGGGTCACCGCCGAAGCGAACGAGGTGATGGCCTCGCGAGCGGAAGCGGGCAGGGCGAAGAGCGCAAAGAGGAGAAGAGCGAATGCCGATAGGGTAGTGGCTGTGGACCCCCACCCCTGTCCCCTCCCCCTATTGGGGAAGGAGACCCTCTCGTTCGCCTGCGACGACCTCTGCTCCGGAGCACGCGGCTCCATGGTCTCCCTCGCCATGTTTAGGGGGAGGGAACAGGGGTGGGGGTCCAGAGCCACCGGCTTCTCCATGAACCGGCCTAGAACTTCACCGCCGGCACCGCCCGGTCCGCCTCGTTCTCCAGTTCGAAATACTCCGCCTTCTCGAACCGAAACGCATTGGCCACGACGTTAGACGGAAAGCTCTCCACAGCGGTGTTCAGGTTGCGCACCGCGCCGTTATAGTACCGCCGCGCCAGCTGGATCTCGTCTTCCACATTCTGCAGCGCGCTTTGGAATTCGAGGAAAGTCGTGTTGGCCTTCAGGTCCGGATAGGCCTCGGCGATCGCCAGCAGCTTCCCCAGCGCGCCCGAAAGCGCGCCCTCCAGCGCACTCCGCTCGCCCGGGCCGGCATTGGCGCCCGCCGTCGCGGCGGCGCGGGCCTGGGTCACCGCCTCGAGCGTCTCGCGCTCATGGCCCATATAGCCCTTCACCGTCTCGAGCAGGTTGGGGATCAGGTCGGTGCGGCGCTTCAGCTGCACATCGATGCCCGACCAGCCCTCTTCCTTGAGCTGCCGCTTCGACACCAGGTCGTTGTAGACGAAGATCGCATAGCCGACGGCGGCGACGACAATCGCCAGAATGATCAGCCCAGTCATGGAGCCCTCCCGCGTGTAACGCCCTGAGGGACGCAACGTGGCACCCCGGGCAGGGCCCTTCAACTGAATTGCTGCGACTGAACCGGAAATGAACGTGTTTCGGGAGCTGCCTCGACCAGGCAGCGCAGGAGCAGATCAACTGAAATCCAGTGAATTACGTCAATGAACCGAAAATAGGTTACTCCGGGTCGTTGGCGTCTTCAATGTCCAGCCGAGGATCCTGCTTGTGCTTCTTCTTCCGCTTGTACCCCTTGGGATCGTCCTCGACCTTGGGCTGGAACTGCCCCTCGCGCAGCGCCTTGGCGGCGACGTTCCTGGGCGCCGCCTGCTTGCGCGTCAGCGCGATGGTGATTTTCTGGTCCTTGTTGGGCATGCCGAAGTTTCCCGCGCCGCCGGCCAAATGTCAGTGCCGCTTGAAATACTGCACGTCGCGTTCGTGCTTCTCGGCCGCCTCGCGACTGTCGAAGGTGCCGAGGTTCCGGCGCTTGCCGGTCTTGGGGTCGGTCTTTTTCGAGTACAGCCGGTACTCGCCGGACTTGAGCTTGCGGATCATCGGCGCTCTCCTTTCGCCGGGAGAACGCCCATCCCTCGGAGCCGTTCCTACCGCTCGTTGAGCCGCGGCATCAGTTCGACGAAGTTGCACGGCTGGTGCCGGTTATCGAGTTGCGCGCGCAAAATCCCCTCCCAGGCATCGCGGCAGGCGCCGCGCGAACCCGGCAGCACGAACACGAACGTCGTGCCGATCAGCCCGCCTGTCGCCCGCGATTGCAGGCTCGAAGCGCCCACCGTGGTCGCCGAATACTGGTGGAACAGCACCGAGAATCCCTCCATCCGCTTCTGGAACAGCGGCTCCAGCGCCTCCGGCGTCACGTCGCGTCCCGAAAAGCCCGTCCCGCCAGTGGTGATGATCGCATCCACCGCCGGGTTCATCACCCAGTCCATCACCTTGGCCCGGATCTGGTGGATGTCGTCGCGCACCACCGCCCGCTCGTGGCAGGTGTGCCCGTCGCCCTCCATCAGCGATTTGAGCAGCGCGCCGCCCGTATCGGTCTCGAGCGTGCGCGTATCGGAAACCGCGAGCACCGCGATCGACAGCGGCGTGAAGGGCTTGTTCTGGTCGAGTTCGCTCTTGAACATTTGACTACTCCGGCTTCGGCTTGTCCGAGATGGTCGCGTCGTCCGGAGCATCGTGCTTGGGATGATCGGGCGCAAGCACCACCGGTTCGATCGGATCGGGCACCAGGATCTCGGCTTCACCCGGCGGGGCAGCGGCCGTAGCGGCAGGCGGCGCCTCGCGCGCTCCCGGCGTCTCGTCGCCGCGCGGGTCGAGCGTCACCGTTCCCGGCGAAACCCCCTTCTCGGCGCTCATGGCACGGAACCGCACGCGCCCCTTGGCGTCCCGCACCGGCCGCACCTGCATCCTCAGGAACGCCGTGACCGCCAACGCGCCGTGGAACGTCGCCGTGACAATGAATAGCCCCACCGGCGCAATGGCGTTCATCACCCAGCTGGCGATGATCGGTCCGATGGCCAGCCCAACGCCGAGGATCAGCAGCATGCCCCCGGCCACCCGGCCGAACTCACCCTCCTTGGCGAAGTCGTTCGCGTGGGCGACGGCGATGGCATAAAGCGGGTACGCCCCGAAGCCATAGAGCCCGAACAGCACGAACATCAGCGCCCCGCTGCTCGGATTGAGCAGCACGGTGACGAGCCCGATCACCGCCGAAAAGCCGCTGAGCCCGACGATCACCAGCCGCCTGTCGATCCGATCCGACAGCCGCCCGAACGGCGTCTGCGCCATCGCGCCGACCACCGCCGTCACCGCAAACAGATAGGCGATCGTCGAGGCATCAAGCTTCTGCTCGAAACCATAGACCGGCGCCAGTGTCCCGAACGTGCCGTTGGCCATGCCGCAGGCAAACGCCGCAAGCACCGCCAGCGGCGAGGTCTTGTAGAGCAGCACTACATCGAGCCGCGCCGACGAGATCGGCCGCGGCTGTGGGGTCGAGGTCAGGGCGCTCGGCAGCAGTGCGCAGATGAAGCTGATGGCGCCCACGACGAACGGCACGTAGCCGAAGGTGCCCGTCGCCGCCATGGCCAGCTGCCCGACGGTCGAGGCCGCCATGTTGATCGTGGTGTAGACCGAAAAGATCGTGCCGCGGCTGCGGTTGTCGGCAACCTCGTTGAGCCAGCTCTCGACGATCATCGCCGCCCCGGCAAAGCAGAAGCCTGAGGCTGCACGCAGCACGATCCACCCGATATCCTGTATCCACAGGAGGTTGAGGAGGATGGTGACGGTGCCGATCGCCGCCATGATCGAATAGGCGCGGATATGCCCCACCCGTTTGACCAGCATCGGGACGGTGATCGAGCCCGCAACGAACCCCACCGACCACCCGGTGCCGATCAGCCCCAGCGCCGTCAGCGAGAAGCCCTCCTCGGCGCCGCGCACCGACATCAGCAGGCCCTGCAGCCCGCCTCCGAACATCAGGAGTGCCGAGCCGATGAACAGGGCATAGATCTTGAGGGCGGAGGACATGGCGCTTTCTGCGTTTCTTCTGGTCCTGAGGCGCTTGCCCGCGGACTCGGACCAAATTCAGGCAAGATATTCAAGCGCCGCGATTATTCTCTGTGCACAGCGTTAAGTCGCCGTCAAAGCCGCAAAGCCGCGTCGTGCTTTGGTATTAGCCTCAGGCGCCAGGCATAACGCTCTCAGTCAGCGCCTTCTTCCCTTGAGGGAGAAGGTGGCCGAAGGCCGGATGAGGGGGCAGCAACCAAGGGAAGCGCGCTCGAAGCGAAGCGACGAGCGACACAGCAGCTACGCCCGCTCCCCCTCGATCGCCTGCTTCAAGCTCAACATATCCCGCCACGCCAGCGCCTTCGACGCCGGCGTCCTGAGCAGATACGCCGGATGCAGCGTCGCCAGCGCCCGCATCGTGTGGCTGCCCACCGTCAGGTCCCGCCATTGTCCGCGCATCCGGGTGATCCCGTTCTCCGTCCGGAATAGCGACTTGGTCGGCACATTCCCCAGCGTCACCAGGAACTTGGGCGCCACCAGCTCCACCTGCCGCAGGAGGAACGGCGTGCAGAGCGCCATCTCCTCCGGCGTCGGATCCCGATTCCCCGGCGGTCGCCACGGCACCATGTTGGCGATATACACCTTGCTCCGATCGAGCCCGATCGAGCCCAGCATCCGGTCCAGCAACTGCCCGGCCCGGCCGACAAAGGGCTTGCCCTGCAGATCCTCCTGCTCACCCGGCCCTTCGCCCACCAGCATGATCTCGGCCTCCGGATTGCCGTCGGCAAACACCAGTTGGGTCGCCCGCTTCTTCAGCAGGCACCCGTCATAGGCCTCCATCACCGCGCGCAGTTCGTCCAGCGTCCTCGCGCCCGCGGCCAGCGCCGTCGTCTCGGTCGGATCGGCGGTCAGTGAAATCGCGATCGGAGCGGGAGCCGCTGCCACCGGCCTCGCCGCCGCCGCCTCGGCAACCGGCGCCGGACGGGCCCGCGATGGCGCAGCCGAAGCCGCGAAGCGATCCACCGGCTCCTCGCCCACGGCGAAATCCACCCCCACGGCGCGATACCAGTCGAGCGCCGCGCGGGCTTCGGCGTTATTTAGCGGTCGATTTTCGGACATGGGTTCTGTTATGTCACAGCCCGCTTTCCCCCGCCATATTCGAATGGATGTGACCTTGGCCGACGCCGGAAATCGCGAGATCCTCGAGACCGACGTGGTCATCGTCGGCGCAGGTCCCGCCGGCCTTAGCGCCGCCATCCGTTTGAAGCAGCAGGCGCCACATCTCTCGGTCACCGTGGTGGAAAAGTCCGCGGACCTCGGCGGCCACATCATCTCCGGCGCGGTGATGAACCCGGTCGGCCTCGACGCGCTCCTCCCCGGCTGGCGCGACATGGGCGCCCCCGTGGGCCCCGCCGTCACCCGCGACACCTTCCACTTCCTCACCGCCGCGGCTGATATCCCGCTCCCCGGCCTGATGATCCCGCCACAGATGAAGACCGACGGCGCGGTCATCATCAGCCTCGGCGACCTGGTCAGATGGCTCGGCGAGCAGGCCCAGAACCTCGGCGTCGACATCTTCCCGATGACCGCCGCCGTCGACGTCCTGACCGGCGAAGGCGGCCGCGTTGAAGGCATCATCACCGGCGATCTGGGCGTCGACCATGCCGGCAACCCAAAACCCACCTACGCGGCCGGCATCGCCCTCAAGGCAAAGTACACCCTCATCGGGGAAGGCGCCCGCGGTTCACTGGCGAAGCACCTGATCACCCATTTCGGCCTCGCCGAAAACCACGATCCCCAGCTCTACGGCCTCGGCATCAAGGAAGTCTGGGAGCTCGCCCCCGACCGCCACGAGCCCGGCCGCATCGATCACTATCTCGGCTTCCCGCTCGACAACGCCACCTCGGGCGGCGGCTTCGCCTACCACGCCACCGGCAACAGGCTCTATCTCGGCCTCGTCGTCCACCTCAGCTACGAGGACCCGACGCTCTCGCCCTTCGGCGAGTTCCAGCGCTTCAAGACCCACCCCTCGATCGCCCGCCTGCTCCACGGCGGCCGCCGCCTCAGCTACGGCGCCCGCGCCCTGACCTCGGGCGGCCTGCAGTCGGTCCCCGACCTCGCCTTTCCCGGCGGCGCGCTGATCGGCTGCGCCGCCGGCTTCATGAACGTCCCCGCCCTCAAGGCCATCCACAACGCCATCCGCTCGGGCATGGCCACCGCCGACCGCGTCGCCGCGGCGATCGAAGAGGGCAGGGCGCACGACAGCCTCGAAGGCCTCAACGCCACCGTCCTCGCCACCGGTATCGGCGCCGAGCTGCGCCCGGTGCGCAACGTCAAGCCGTTCTGGACCCGGTTCGGTACCTATGCCGGCGTCCTCCTCGGCGGCTTCGACATGTGGTGCGAAGCCCTGTTCCGCCTCTCCCCGTTCGGCACGCTCCGACACGGCCACGCCGATTTCGAGCGCCTCAAACCCATCTCCTCCGTCACCCCGCGCACCTACCCGCGCCCCGACGGCCAGTTGACCTTCGATCGCGCCGCCTCGGTCTACCTCGCCAATCTCAGCCACGACGAGGACCAACCAATCCACCTCAAGCTCGCCGACCCGGACCTCCCCATCCGCAAGAATCTGCCCCTCTATGGCGAACCGGCCCCCCTCTACTGCCCCGCCGGCGTCTACGAAGTGGCGGAAGAATCCGGCGCCCCCGTGTTCCGCATCCACCCCGCCAACTGCGTCCACTGCAAGACCTGCGACATCAAGGACCCCGCCCAGAACATCACCTGGGTCCCCCCCGAAGGCGGCTCAGGCCCCAACTATTCGGGGCTTTGAACGCCTGTCCCTCGGCGACGGCCTTCTCCCCTTGTGGGAGAAGGTGCCCGAAGGGCGGATGAGGGGTTCTCCCCGCGAGTCCGGTCGCTCCTTCGCTCCGCTCGGATCGCGCTACACTTCGTTTCGCGGACCCCTCATCCGGCCTGTCGGCCACCTTCTCCCACAAGGGGAGAAGGTAATCACCGATGGATCAATTGGCGTCTCCCTCCCCATTTCTTAGGGGGAGGGGACAGGGGTGGGGGTCGCCCCGCACCGGCGCAGAGGTTGCGCCCGCCCCAAATCCCCTCACTTCATTGTGCCTGCCCCTTGCGGCGCAGTCGCAAAATCGCCCATGTTTCTTGGGCTAGTCAGCCGCCTTGCTGACCTTGTCGGAGTTTTCGAGCCTCGTGACCCATAAAGCCCGTCTCGCCGCCGGCGTTCTGCTTGCCGCTTGTCTCACCATTGGTGGCGCCGCGGCGCTCGAGTCGAGCACCTTCCCGGTGATGCAGCAGAGCGTCACCGGCAGCTATCTCGCCGGCCGGCAGGCACTATCGGACCTGAGGACCGAGGACGCGGCGCGCTATTTCCGCTCCGCCGCCCAAGAGGATTGGGACAATCCGATCGTCGTCGAGCGCAGCTTCATCGCCTATGCCGCGAACGGCCAGGTCAGCGATGCAGCGCGCACCGCCAAGCACCTGCTTGAGCTGAGCGCCCCCAATGATCTCGCGAGCCTCATCATCGGCACCGAGGACGTGAAGGAGCGCCGCTACGCCGCCGCCGCCAAGGAACTCGAAAACGTGGGCGGCGACACCTTTGCCGGCATCACCGGCGGGATCCTCCGCGCCTGGGCGCTGGTCGCCGACGGCAAGGCAGACGAAGCCAGCAAGGTGCTGGATGGAATCGGCCAGGGCGGGCTCGAGGACTTCCTCGTCTTCCACCGCGCGCTGATGGCCGACGTCGAGGGCAAGAGCAAGGAAGCACTGGATTTCGCTGCCAAGGCCTACGAAACCGACCCGAACGTCGCCCGCATCGTCGAGGCCTACACCCGCATGCTGGGCAATGCCGGCCGGTTCGACGAGGCCGAAAAGGTCATCGCCGCCTTCGAGGCCCAGGGCCTCGATCATCCGCTGGTCGATGCGGTGAAGGCCAGCATCGATCAGAAGCAGCGCCCTGGCGTGTTCGCCGCCGATGTGCAGTCGGGCGCCGCCGAAATGTTCCACTCGGTGGGCGTGGCGCTGGCGCGCGAGGGCAGCCCGGACATCGCGGCAGTGTTCCTGCGGCTCGGCATGTACCTCGATCCCAAGGCGGACGTCATCGACCTGGTCTATGGCCAGTTGCTCGATGGCGCCAACCAGCACGACGCCGCCAATGCGGTCTACGACGCAGTGCCCGCCGATTCGCCGATGAAGCCGATGGCGGTCGTGCGCATCGCCGAAAACCTCGATGCCATGGGCGACCGCGACGAGGCGCTGCGCCGGCTCGGCAACATCGTCACCTCCAACCCCAAGGACCTCGAGGCCCTGTCGGTGCTGGGCGACATGCAGCGCGCCGCGGAGAAATATGCCGACGCGGCCGACACCTACACCAAGGCGCTGGGCGTGGCCGGCGGCGACGCCCCGGGCGACTGGCGCTTCTACTACGTGCGCGGCATTTCCTTCGAGCGCGACAAGCACTGGGACAAGGCCGAGGCCGATTTCAAGCGCGCCCTGGAGCTCAACCCCGAGCAGCCGCAGGTGCTGAACTATCTCGGCTACAGCTGGGTGGACCAGGGCATCAACCTGATCCCGGCGCTCGACATGATCCAGAAGGCGGTCGCTGCCTCTCCCAATGACGGCTACATCATCGACAGCCTCGGCTGGGCCTATTTCCGGCTCGGCCGCTTCGACGAGGCGGTGCAGCAGTTGGAGCTCGCCGTGCAGCTCCGCTCGACCGATCCCGAGATCAACGACCACCTCGGCGATGCCTACTGGCGCGCCGGCCGCAAGCTCGAGGCGAAGTTCCAGTGGAACATCGCGGCGGCGGTCGACCAGGAAGGCAACGTGAAGGCCCGCGTGGCCAAGAAGCTCGCCAACGGCCTCGATGCGGTGAGCCCCGCGCCCGATCCGGGCCCGGTGGCGGAAGGCCAGGCCGCGCCCACCCCGTAGCATGGCGGCAGCCCTCCAGCCGGCCTACACCGAGGCGGCCCCCGCCAAGGTCAACCTCGCCCTGCACATCACCGGCCGGCGCCCTGACGGCTACCACGAGCTCGAAAGCCTCGTGGTGTTCGTCGATGTCGCCGACGAGGTGACGGCCCGTCCGGCCAAGGCCGACCGCTTCCGCGTCACCGGCCCCTTTGCGGCGGCCGCCGGGAACGGCGACTCCAATCTGGTCATGCGCGCGGTGAAAGCCTTCCGCAAGCGCTGGCCCGATCGCCTGCCCGACGGGCTTGACATCGCGCTGACCAAGAACCTGCCGGTCGCCGCCGGTATCGGCGGCGGCTCGGCGGATGCCGCGGCCATGCTGCGCCTCCTCGCCGCGATCGGCGAAGGCGAGTTCCGCCTCGCCGAACTGCGCACGCTGGCGCTCTCCCTCGGCGCCGACGTCCCCGCCTGCCTGATGTCGCGGCCCTGCGAAGTCCGCGGCGTCGGCGAGATCGTCCACGCGTTGCAGAGCTTCCCCGATACCCACCTGGTGCTGGTCAACCCCCTGATCCCGGTGGTCACCGCCGACGTCTTCCGCCGCCTAGAACTGCGCGACAACCCGCCGATGCCGGCGTTGCCGCAGCCGCTCACCCGCCCCGCACAGCTCGGCCTGTGGCTAGCCGAAACCCGCAACGACCTCGAAGCCCCGGCAATCGCCCTCGTCCCCGCCATCGGCGACCTGCTGCACCACATGCGCGTGCTCGACGGCTGCGCACTCGCCCGCATGTCCGGCTCCGGCGGTACCGTCTTCGGCCTCTTCGGCTCCACCACCCAGGCCCACCAGGCCGCCCACGAAATGCGCGCGAAGTACCCGCAATACTGGGTGGCGGCAGCGCCGGTCATTGGGTAACCGGTGGCGGCTGCAGCCCGCGCCCCTCCCCTGAGGGCTGGGGTGAGGGGTTCAGCGGTTCAGCAAGCGCGAGGGGAGACGCTTCACCACTCACCGGCGCTACGCGCCACCTTCTCCCCTGAGGGGAGAAGGGTCAGGGCGTCAGCGCCTCTGTCGAACTATGAACGGGCCTAATACGCCCGAGCCACCGTAAATTCCGCAATCTCGCCCAGCAGCGACTTCATCTCGCTCGGCGGCAGCGGCTTCAGCGCCTCGCGGGCGCGCCGGGCGTGCACGCCCGCCTGCTCGATCGTCCGCCCCAGCGTGTCGTGCCGGTTGAAGATCGCGACCGCCTGCATGAGTTGCGCCTCGCCGGCGTCAACCTTGCCCAGCGCCCCGACCAACACCTCGCGCTCGGCCGGCGTCGCCGTCTGCAGCGCCAGGATCACCGGCAGCGTCATCTTGCCTTCGCGCAGGTCGTCGCCGGTGTTCTTGCCCAGCACGCCGCTCTCGCCGCGATAGTCGAGCACGTCGTCGACCAGCTGGAACGCAAAGCCGAGTTCGCGCCCATAGAGCCGCAGCGCCTCGCGCCCTGCGGCGTTGGCCCCGCCCGCCATCGCGCCGACCTCGGTCGCCGCCTCGAACAGCGTCGCGGTCTTGGCGCCGATCACCTCGTCATATTCGGCCGCGCTGGTCGTCAGGTCCCGCGTCTTTGCGAGCTGCAGCACCTCGCCCTCGGCGATGATCGTCGCGGCCTTCGAGATCACCCGCAGCGCCTCGACATTGGAGGTGTCGACCATCATCATGAACGCCTGGCCGAGCAGGAAATCGCCCACCAGCACGCTCGCCTGGTTGCCCCAGATCATCCGCGCCGCCGCCCGCCCGCGCCGCATCTCGCTCTCGTCAACGACGTCGTCGTGGAGCAGCGTCGCGTTGTGCATGAACTCGACCGCGGCGGCGAAATTCACCTCGCTGCCATCGGCCCGCCCGAACAGCATCGAGGCCGCAATGGTCAGCATCGGCCTAAGCCGCTTGCCGCCCGCGTCGATGAGATACCGCGCCACCTCCGGCACCAGTTCGACATGCGAGCGGGCCCGCTCGAGGATCATGGCGTTGACCAGGTCCATGCCCGGACGGGTGGCGTCCAGCAGCCGGTCCAGCGCGCCGGCGCTTGTCGTCGCCTCGTTTGCCGCTGCCGCCGATACCGCCATGAAATCCCCGGTTTGTGCTGCGCGCCCGGCGCCCTATAGTCAGGCGCATGCGAACCGTCTCGATGGTGCGATGTCCCTAGACGAAGCCACCGATCTTGTAAAACAACAAACGCTGACGCGCGATGCCTTTTTGGGCGGTCGCCTCACCGTGTCGCAACCCGGGAACGGGTTTCGCGCTGGTCTCGACTCGGTGCTGCTCGGCGCCGCCGTGCACCGGCAGTCGCGGCGCCTGCTCGATCTCGGCGCCGGCGCCGGCACCGCGGCGCTCGTCGCCATGGCCGATCTGCCATACCTCGGCGCAACCCTCGTCGAAGCCGATTCGGCGCTGGTCGCCGTCGCCGCCCTGAACATCGACGCCAACGGCATGGCGGAACGAAGCAGGGTGCTGGCCCTCGACCTGACCGCGCCCGGAAAACTGCGTGTCGCCGCCGGCCTCCCCGCCGATCACTTCACCTCCGTTATCGCCAACCCGCCCTTCTTCGATCCCGCCCGGGGCACAGCGCCCTCCAGCACCCGCTCCGGCGCCCGCCACATGGACGACGCCGCGCTCGATCGCTGGGTCAAGACCGCCGCCAGCCACGCCGCGCCCGGCGGCGAGGTGATCTTCATCCACGTCGCCGAGGCGCTGCCGCTGCTTCTCGCCGCCGTCTCCCAGCGCTTTGGCGCGGTCAACGTCCTGCCGTTGCTGCCGCGCGATGGCGAGGCGGCGAGCCGCGTGCTGGTGCGCGGCATCAAGGGCTCCCGCGCCCCCTTCGCCCTCCTCGCCGCGCGCCCCCTCCACGAGCCTGCCGGCCGCGCCTTCCGCCCCGAGTTCGACGCGATCTTCCGTGGAGCGGCTCGGCTCATCTGGTAAAATCCGGCTGCGGCACATACATGTGCCCCGTCGAAAACGAGGGCGTCGCATGGGTTTCCGGTCCTGGATGAAGCGCAAGATGGGGCAGAGCGGTCCGGTCATACCGATCGTGCGCCTCCACGGCGTCATCGCCGCCGACCAGCGCCCCGGGCGGCTGAACATCGAGGCGGTGGCGCCGCTCCTCAGTCGCGCCTTCAGCTTCCGGCAGGCGCCCGCCGTCGCCATCGTCGTCAATTCCCCCGGCGGCTCGGCGGTCCAGTCGCGCCTGATCTCCAAGCGCATCCGCGACCTCGCCGACGAGCACAACAAGCCCGTGCTGGTCTTCGTCGAGGACGCCGCGGCCTCCGGCGGCTATTTCATCGCTACCGCCGGCGACGAGATCATCGCCGATCCGTCCTCGATCGTCGGCTCCATCGGCGTCATCTTCGCCGGCTTCGGCTTCGTCGAGACCCTGCAAAAGACCGGCGTCGAGCGCCGCGTCCACACCTCGGGGCGAAACAAGTCCACCCTCGATCCCTTCCTCCCCGAAAAGCCCGAGGATGTCGAGCGGATCAAGCGCATGGAAACCGACATCCACCAGGTATTCATCGACTGGGTGAAGATGCGCCGTGGCGTGCGGCTGAAGGCCGACGACGACCTGCTGTTCACCGGCGAGTTCTGGAGCGGCGTAAGAGGCCTGGAACTGGGATTGGTCGATAGCCTCGGCGATCTCCACGAAGTGCTTCGGGCCCGCTTCGGCGACAAGGTCGAGCTGGTCCCCATCTCGCCCCGGCGCGGCCTCTTCAGCCTGCCGCGCTTGGGCTTCGCGGCGCTCTCCGGCGATATCGCGGCGACCATCGCGGATCGCTCGGTGTGGGCGCGGCTGGGTCTGTGAGGCCATGACGGCGATCCTCATCCGCATCGTCATCCTCGTCCTGATCGGCGGCGCCATCTTCCTCGGCCTCCGCCGCATCTGGCGCGACTGGAAGGGCCAGTTCAAGGCCGTCGACCAGGCCCGCCACGAGCGCGACCTCAAGGAACGCCAGCGCCCCGACGTCATCACGCTCGAGCGCGACAAGGACGGCAAGTTCCGCCCGCCGGGGGATGACGGCCGCTAGAGTCGTGAACACAAAGGGAGCGGCGCCCTCGAGGCGCATCGCGCTGCAGAGCGGAATTGACCCGTCTCTTCGCGCCAACTAGGTTCCGCCCGCAATTCCAACCCGGAACCGCCTGCCGATGACCGACCGCCCCGCCCACATGGACCCCCGGAACTCATTCCAGGGCCTGATCCTGACGCTGCAGCGCTTCTGGGCCGAGCAGGGTTGTGTGATCCTGCAGCCCTACGACATGCAGATGGGCGCCGGCACCTTCCACACCGCGACGACGCTCCGCGCGCTGGGCCCCAGGCCGTGGAAGGCAGCCTACGTCCAGCCCTCGCGCCGCCCCAAGGATGGCCGCTACGGCGAAAACCCCAACCGGCTGCAGCACTATTACCAGTTCCAGGTGATCCTGAAGCCCTCGCCCGACAACATTCAGGAGCTCTATCTGCAGTCGCTGGCCGAGATCGGCCTCGATTCGAGCCTCCACGACATCCGCTTCGTCGAGGACGACTGGGAGAGCCCCACGCTGGGCGCCTGGGGCCTGGGCTGGGAGTGCTGGTGCGACGGCATGGAAGTCAGCCAGTTCACCTATTTCCAGCAGGTCGCCGGCTTCGAGACCAGGCCCGTCCCGGGCGAGATCACCTACGGGCTCGAGCGCCTCGCCATGTATGTGCAGGGCGTCGAGAACGTCTACGACCTGAACTTCAACGGCCGCGACGGCGAGGATAAGGTCACCTACGGCGAGATCTTCCTCCAGAACGAGCAGGAATTCTCGAAATACAACTTCGAGGCCGCCGACACCGACATGCTGTTCCGCCACTTCAAGGACGCCGAGGACGAGTGCCGGGCCATCCTGAGGAAGGGCGCCGACGGCAACCGCCAGACCATGGCCGTCCCCGCCTACGAGCAGGTCGTCAAAGCCTCGCACACCTTCAACCTGCTCGACGCCCGGGGCGTCATCTCGGTCACCGAGCGCCAGAGCTACATCCTGCGCATCCGCGATCTCGCCAAGGAATGCGGCGCGGCGTGGCTACAAACCGCCGGCGGTAGCGCGGACCTCTAGCGCGCCTCACTCGGTGTCATCCCAGCGAAAGCTGGGATCCAAGCCCTCTCCAACGTTGGCTGTGAGATGAGTCCCCGCGGGTGGCGGGGCGGAACTGCGCGGGTGACGCGACTGGATGTGCCGTGTGATCAGCCGCACATCACCGCCAGCCCGTCCGGCCCGGTGAACCTGAACACGGTCTTGCCCGTATCGTCGGTGCCGAACACCCCCGCGAGCCCCATGTCCTTGAGCGGCCCCGACAGCGGGTTCACGTCATTGGCCGCCGACGCCACCTGCCCGCTGGCGCTGTTGCCGGCGGCATTCTTGAACGAATAGTCCCCCGCAACGAACAGCGTCAGCTCCCCCAGCGAGGCCCCGTCCTCCCCCACGCACGCATAAACCCCCGGCGGCGGAAACTGCGCCAGGGCAGGGGTAGCGAGAAGCGCGAGTGCAGCAGCGACGTGGAGCGGGCGCATGTCGCGTTATAGCATTTTCGCGAAAGTGGTAATAACGGGAATAGCGCGAGTTATTAGCAAACCGCGAAATGCTTATAACTCGGGAACTTCTGGCCCCTCCCCTTAAACCGGCGGCATCAGCCCCGCCACCTTCCGCTTCTTCTTGAACGGCTCCATGCCCTCATTGGCCAGCTGGTCGGCCCGCTCGTTCATCTCGTCCCCGGCATGCCCTTTGACCCAGTGCCAGTTGATCTTGTGCCGCGCCACCGCCGCATCCAGCGCCTGCCACAGCTCGACATTCTTCACCGGCTTCTTGTCGGCCGTCCGCCAGCCGTTCTTCTTCCAGCCGTGGATCCACTTGGTCAGCCCGTCCTTGACGTAGTTGCTGTCGGTATGGAGCTCCACCTCGCACGGCCGCTTCAGCGCGTTCAGCGCTTCGATCGCCGCCGTCAGTTCCATCTGGTTGTTGGTGGTGAGCGGCGCGCCGCCCTTCAGCTCCCTGACCGTATCGCCATATTGCAGCACCGCGCCCCAGCCGCCCGGCCCGGGGTTGCCCGAGCAGGCCCCGTCGGTATGGACGATCACCGCGCTCATGCCGCGACCGGCCGGTTGTAGCGGTAGAACTCGACACCGGGGTGGTCGTAGCTATCCCCGGTGTGGGTGTACACGCCGCCGAGCTTGCGCAGCACCTTCAGCGAGGCCTCGTTGCGCGCATCCGCCATGCCGAGGAAATAGTCGCGGTCGGTCTCCCGCCAGTACCAGTCCCTGAGCCCGCTGGCCGCCTCCAGGACGTAACCGTTGCCCCAAAATTCTGGATAGAGCGAGTAACCGATCTCCGGGATCTCTTCGGGCCCGTAAATCCCGAAGCCGCACCGGCCGACCAGCACCCCGTCGGCCTTCCGCGTCACCCGCAGCTTGCCCATCTTCTGGCGCTCGAACAGAGCGATCCAGTGGGCGAGCGCCTTGTCCATGTCCGCCTTGCTCCACGGCTGACCGTGCCCAGTGAGGTAGCGCGCCACCGTCGGGTCGCCATGCAGCCGGTAGAGATCGTCGATCTGCTCGGCGCGCCAGCCGGAGAGGATCAGCCGCTCCGTTTCGAGAAGGGTCAGGTCGGTCATGCGGCTGGCTGGGCTCTCAATTCACGCGGCAGGTTGAAGACGATGCTCTCGCGCTGCTCACCGCTGGCGCTCACCGCGATGTCGAAGCGCTGTGCAAAGGCCTCGATCACCTCATCGACGAGGTTCTCGGGCGCCGACGCTCCGGCGGTGATCCCCAGCGTCCGGATCCCCTCGAACCGGCTCCAGTCGATCTTGTCGGCCCGCTCGACCAGCGAGGCATTCGGGCAGCCATTGCGCTGCGCCACTTCCACCAGCCGCACCGAGTTCGACGATTCCGGCGCCCCGACGACGATCATCGCCTCGACATTCGGCGCCACCCGCTTCACCGCTTCCTGGCGGTTGGTCGTGGCGTAGCAGATGTCTTCCTTGTGCGGCAGCGCGATCGCCGGAAAGCGCCGGCGCAGCACCTCGACGATCGCCGACGTATCGTCGACGCTGAGCGTCGTCTGCGTCACATAGGCGAGCTTCTGCGCGTCTCGCGGCACGAACCGCTCGGCCTGTTCCACCGTCTCGATCAGCGTGATCGCCCCATCGGGCAGTTGCCCCAGTGTGCCGATCACCTCGACATGCCCGGCATGCCCGATCAGCACGGTCTCCCGGCCTTCCGCGTGATGCCGGTTGGCCTCGATATGCACCTTGCTCACCAAGGGGCACGTCGCATCGAGAAAGAACATGTTGCGCGCCTTGGCGCCCGCCGGCACCGATTTAGGCACGCCATGCGCCGAGAACACCACCGGCGCCCCGGTGTCGGGGATTTCGTCGAGCTCCTCGACGAACACCGCGCCCTTCTGCTTCAGCCCGTCGACCACGTATTTATTGTGCACGATCGCGTGCCGCACATAGACCGGCGCACCGTAGCGCTCGAGCGCCAGCTCGACGATCTGGATGGCGCGATCGACGCCGGCGCAGAATCCGCGCGGCGCACAGAGCGTGATGTCGAGGTGCGGCCTTGTTTGCATCGAACAGGAAATGCTTTCAATGCCGGGGCAAGTCAAGGTGCATGCGCCGCGGCGGCAGGGTGCAGCAAGGCTGTCCGAAGTGATCGGTTGCGGCGCAACGGCCTGAACGGCAATATGTTTCGTTGATGTTTGGTTGGAAGGTCTCCCGGTGACCCTCGCTCTGGAAATGTTCGCGATCGCGCCCGCCACGGGCAAGGCGAACCTTTCTGCGAGCCAGGAGGGCCTGCTGGTGGGCAAGGCCCTGTGGCTGAGCCGCGCCGTCGATGCCGGCCTCGCCGTCGCGCCCACCATCGTCATCAGCCGCGCTGCCTGGAATGCGCTGCAGGAAGAGCGCAAGGCCCAAGACGATCGTCTGCGCATTCACTGGGTCGCAACGCTGTTCCGCCTCGTCGGGCGCGACGGCCGCCCCCCGGCGCTGGTGGTGCGCACCTCGAGCGCCACGCACAGCTCCGGCCTGATGCCAGCCCGTCCGGGCCTCAGCCCGCCCGCGAGCGAGGTCGAATCGGTCGATCCGCAAAAACCGCTGGCGAGGGCCATCGCCGACGCCTTCGCCTCCTACGCCACGTTCGATCCGCGCCCCGAGCGCCAGATCGTCATCATCCAGGCCATGGCCGATGGCGAGGTGCGCCAGTTCCTCACCCGCAACGCGCAGACCGGCAGCCTCGGCCCGGCGCCGATCAACGGCTGGCCCTTCGGCCCGTTGCCCGCCTCCGCCACCGCCTTCGTCGATGCGCTCGATGCCGCCGCCGGCCAGCACCTGAGCTGCCTCGTGTCGGTCGAAGGCGACACCGTCCGCCTGCTCTCGGCGCGCGCCGCCCCCGCCTCCGCCGCCGCCGAGCTCGAGGCGGCGGTCGACCGCGTCGCCCGCAAGCGCTGGACCGAGCGCGAGGCCGTCACCCACATCGATCCCTCGCGGCTGCAACAGATGCTGCATCCGCGCCTCCGCTCGCCCGAAAGCGCCACGGTGCTCGCCACCGGCCTTGGCGTCTCACCGGGCGCCGCCAGCGGCGTCATCGTCTTCAACTCCGAGGACGCGGCGCGCATGAAGGCCCGCGGCCGCCACTGCATCCTCGTCGTCACCGAGACTGGCCCCACCGACATCGAGGGCATGAAGGCCGCCACCGGCATCCTCACCGCTCGCGGCGGCATGACCAGCCACGCCGCCGTCGTCGCCCGCATCACCGGCAAACCCTGCGTCGCGGGCGTCCGCACCCTCAGCGTCGACCAGGCGGAAATGACCTGCCGCATCGGCAAGCGCCAGTTCCGCCAGGGCGACCGCATCACCATCGACGGCACCGACGGCTCGGTCTATCTCGGCGCCCTGCCGCTGGCCCAGCCGCATATCGGCGGCGCCATGGGCAAGCTGCTGGGCTGGTCCGACGCCTCGCGCCGCATAAAGGTCCGCGCCAATGCCGAGACGGTGGAATCGGTCAACACCGCGCTGAGCTTCGGTGCCGAAGGCATCGGCCTCGCCCGTTCCGAGCACATGTTCTTCTCGCGCGAGCGCATGGTGGCGCTGCGCCGCCTGATCCTCTCCGAGGATGCCGACGACCGAGCCAAGGCGTTGACCGGCCTCGTCGACTTCCAGACCGAGGACTATTCGGCCATCTTCCTCGCCATGAAGGGCCTGCCGGTGACCGTGCGCCTGTTCGATCCGCCGCTGCACGAGTTCCTGCCACGCACCGACGAGGACATCGAGGAGACCGCGCACTCGCTCGGCCTCGAGGTCCGCGCACTGAAGCTGAGGCTCGACCGCATCGCCGAGACCAACCCGATGCTCGGCCATCGCGGCGTGCGCCTCGCCATCACCTATCCCGAAATCTTGAAGATGCAGATCGAGGCCCTCTGCGCCGGCGTCCGCGCCGCCTCCGCCCGCCAGTCCGAGCCCGTCACCCTCGAGGTGATGGTGCCCTTCGTCTCAACCGTCAGCGAAGTGGTCGAGATCAAGCGCCAGACCTACGCCATCGTCGAACAGGCGGGCCTCCCGCCTGCCGCCCGCGAGCGCTTCGCCTTCGGCACCATGATCGAGCTGCCCCGCGCCGCGCTGAGGGCAGGGGACATCGCCGAGCAC
Source organism: Devosia sp. (assembly GCF_028290645.1). Classification (GTDB taxonomy): domain Bacteria; phylum Pseudomonadota; class Alphaproteobacteria; order Rhizobiales; family Devosiaceae; genus Devosia_A. The sequence continues at coordinate 22,292 of NZ_JAQGJL010000207.1, forward strand.
GTCGACTTCTTCTCCTTCGGCACCAACGACCTGACCCAGACCACCTACGGCATCTCCCGCGACGACGCTCCCGCCTTCCTCTCGGCCTACCAGCGCAAGGGCCTCTACGATTTCGACCCCTTCGTCACGCTCGACCAGAAGGGCGTCGGCGAAATGATCTCCATCGCTATCGAACGCGGCAAGCGCGCCAATCCCACCCTCAAGATCGGCATCTGCGGGGAACACGCCGGCGACCCCGCCTCCCTCTGGTTCTTCGCCAGACTGGATGTGGACTATGTCAGCTGCTCGCCCTACCGGGTGCCCGTGGCCCGGCTGACCCTAGCGCAGTAGCCTCGGCCGATCCTAACCGCAAAGCGGGGGAGGGGACCATGCGCAGCATGGTGGAGGAGGCGGCCCCACCCACCGGCCCCATCTCCCCCTTGGCCGGGGAGAAAGCGAAATCTTAGGCTTAGCCGTTTGGCAAAGCCTTAGATTTCGAAAGAGAGGGGTGTGGAGCCACAGTGCTTCCATGAGAGCTACGCTCGAATGGCTGGATCAAGGTGGGCGTGCGCCGCGCTCTGGGTTCTGTGATGGACCCCGTCCGAATTCGCCCCGATATCGCCGTGTGCCAGCCCGTTTCCGCCCGTTGGGGCGCCCAATTTCCCCTGTTTACCAAGGGCTAACCCTAAACCTGCATTATCAGCGCCGCTGGCATTTGCGTCACAGTTTAACTGAATTGCCAGCGCGTCGTCTTGTTGCGTACGAGTGAGTAAAGCGTTCTGATGGCCCCATACCGGACCACCCCCGTGCACCGAGCTCGTACCGAGCTCGCGGCGCTCAAGGCCTGCGCGGGAATCGCGCTCGCAACCTTCGCCATCGCGGGGCTCACCGGAGCCGCTCACGCCCCCGACATGGGGTCGCGACAGGCGTTCGAGGCCAGTCTAACGCAGCC
>NZ_JAQGJL010000208.1 GCF_028290645.1 Devosia sp.
CCTTGCCCGAACGATCCCCGTGATGGCTCAGCCTCGTCGCCGGATCGAGGATGACGAACTCCGCCGTGCGGGTCATCGCGCTCAGCACCGGCTCGAGATCGGCGTGGAGGTTGAAGCTCTGCGCCACCGGCTCGACCCAGCGCGTATCGGGCACGACGCCGTTGAACTTGGTGAACCAGGGCAGCATCCCCTGCGTCGTGCCGTCGTCGATCCAGGCCTGGATCTCGGGCCCGGTGGTGACCGAATCCTTCCAGCGATACTCCTCCTCCGGCCCGATCGAGGTGATGAGGATCACCGGCCGCTCGCGGAAGGTGGCGCGCATGCGCTTGCCGTTGCGGCCGCTCATCCACACCGGCTCGGTGCCGCGCCGCCCCTGGTCGTCGACGCACAGGAACGGGCAGTATTTCTCGATGATCTTCAGATCGAACTCCATCAGCGAGACGGAGCCCATGTTGGGGATGAAGCTGGTATGCGGCTTTACCCGCTTCATCACATCGTCCCACTCAACGACGAGGCGGCTCAAAAGCGTGCGGCGCCACGCGGTCCAGGCCATCCAGACCGGGTCCTCGGCGTTGGCCTCGCGCGGCAGCTCGTAGCCCGACGCGGCGCGAAAATTGGCCTTGCAGCTCTCGCAATAGCAGACCCCGTGGCCCTGCCAGCGGTTGGCGAAGATGGCGTCGATATCGTAGTTTGCCGTGATCTCCCTGAGCACTTCCGGCATGAACTTGAAATTGTAGTCCGAGTAGGCGCAGGTCACCCACACATCCGGAAACGCCCAGTGCCGGCGCCTGTTGCCGTCCCTGTCGACGGCGATCCACTCGGGATGCGCATCGGCGGCCTCCTGGTGGATGGCATGCGGATCGACCCGCGCCATCACATGCATGCCGAGCTTCCGCGCCCCCTCGACCAGGAGACCGAACGGATCGCTGTCGCCGATGAATTTCGAGACGTAATGCAACGGGACCTTGCTCGGATAGTAGGCGATATAGCCGCCCGCGCTGAGGCAGGTGGCGTTCGAGCGGGTGCGCTTGAACACGTCGATCCAGAAGGCCGGGTCGAACTTGACCGGGTCATCCTCGGCGAGGGTCAACTGGGTCCAGCGCGTCGCCGACTTGTACCAGTCGGTGGTCCGGGAATTGGCTTCAGGCTGGGCCTTGTCGAGCATCGTTCGGTCTCTTTGGATAACGGGTTTGCTGTCGCCGGCCCCGGGTGGGGCCGGCGCAGTCGCGATTGGCAGTCGGGCGATCAGGCCTTGAAGAACTGCTCCGGCCGGGCGGGGCCGGGGGTTGGCCAGCCGAACGAGTTCGGCATCACGTCCATCAGGTTGACCACGTTGTTCTTGACCACGCCGTAGCCGTCCGCCGGCAGGCTCACGCCGAAGGTGAAGAACAGGTCGGCGGCGTTCTGCAGCACCTGGGCCATCAGCTCCTGCTGTTTTGCCGGATCGGCGGTGCCGACCAGCGAGCGGTAGAGCTCCTGCTGCGCCTTCACCGCCGGGGGCGGCTCGATCGCGGCCTCGTTGGTGGGCTGGGTGTAGTAGAGCGACCAACCCGGAGCGTAGAAGCAGTTGTTGTTGATCGGCACGTAGAAGCGGGCGTCGAGCATGGCGGCGATGCCGGAATTGGCGCCGAACTGGTGCGCCGTGGCGTCGTATTCGCGGCCGCGGCGGACCCGCTCTTCCCACAGCGAGCGGTCCATGGTGCGCATCTGCGCATCGATCCCCACCGCCTGGAACATCGGGATCGCCAGCTCGAACATGTCGAGGAAGGTGGTCCGGGTCTGGTCGATCTCGAAGATGATCGAGACGCGGCGGCCCTCGCTGTCGAGCCTGTAACCCTCGCCGTCCTTGTTGGGGATCAGCGCGTCGAGCATGGCGTTGGCCTTGTCGGCATCGTACTCGGTGAATTGCTTGGCCAGTTGCTCGTTGTAGAGCGGGTCGCCCTCGCGCATAGAGGGCTGGGCGGGCGAGCCCTGTCCGACGAACACCGCATCGATCAGCGCCTGCCGGTCGACCGCGAGCGACAGCGCCTGGCGGAACTCGATGGTGTTGAACAGCTCGCGCTTGGTGGCGTCGAGATGGTTGAGGTTCAACTGGAAGGCCATCACGTTGGCCGCCGTCTCCTTCAGCGTATAGAAGCCGAAATCGCCGCTCTCCTGCGCATCGAACAGCACCGGCTTGTTGGCCGGCGTGCAGATGTACTGGTCCATGATGTCGATCTCGCCCTGCAGCGTCTTCAGCAGCAGCACCTCGGGATCGGCGACCATCTGGTAGACGATGCGGTCGAAATAGGGGAGCTGGGTGCCCTCGGTATCGACCTTGAAATAGTACGGGTTGCGGACCGCCAGCGCCTGCTCGGTATTCTGCCCCGGCGCCACGGTGAACATCCAGGCGTTGAGCGTCGGCCGGTTCGGGTTCTGGTAGAAGGTGTTGTCGTCCAGCATGCCGATCTCCCGCTGGAACAGCGCGATCCAGCTCTCGAGCCCCTCGGCCTTGGCCAGCGCATCGGCCTCGGGATTGTATTTCAGGTGGAATTTTTCGAGGTAGTGCTTGGGCGTGCGGGTCATCTGGTCCTGCTGGGCCCAGGCGAGCTGCTGCACGAAGAAGCCGTTCGGCCCCGCGAACGTCACCTTGAAGGTCTGCTCGTCGACGACCGTCAGCTTCGCCACCTCGCCATTGACCGACCACCAGGCATTGCCGCCCAGCGTCGTGTCCTTGTCGGTGAGGTAGGCGTCGTACCAGAACTGGATGTCGGCGGTGGTGAACGGGTGCCCGTCCGACCACTTGTGGCCCTTGCGCAGGGTGAAGGTGTATTCGGTGGCGTCGGCGTTCACCGCGTAGGACTCGGCGACGTTCTCGACCAGCCCCGACCAGTCGGGGTTGAAGCGCACCAGCGGCTCGTAGCCCTGGTAGCGCACCAGCATCGACAGCGAACCGCCGCCGACCAGCGCGTGGTTCCAGTCGCCGCCCTGCTGGCCGACCTTTTCAAGCGGCGTCACGACCAGCGGATTGACCGGCAGCCTGTCGGCGACGGCGGGAAGCTTGCCCGCCGCGACGTCGGCCTCGAGAAACGCCGATTCCTTCGATTGGGCCCGTGCGAGCCCGGTGAATGCCAGCGCCCCGGCGAAGGCGGAACTGGCGGCGATGAAAGTCCTGCGGCTGATACGACCCACGATTTTCTCCTCCTCGCTAAGCGGCCGTTCGGCCTGCGTGTTAGCTGAAGCGAGGCTTGCATCGGCATTTTGTTAGGTAAAGTGTTATGTTCCTGCAGGGGGATACGACGGTAGTCGCAGGTCGAGGTGAATGGCCAACGGGGAATGCTAGTGGTGAGGCGACGCGGGCGCGGCCTCGCGGTGACTCCTTCCCCCGCCATTCACGTCCTCCGCAATTCACCATTCACCCCCACGAGTTAGGTTGCGTTATGCTTCGCCTGGTCGTAGTGAGGGCGCGATCGGCAGGAGGCCGCTCTCATGGCACGCGTCACCCTCGAAACCATCGCGCAACGCACGGGCCTATCCAAGTTCGCCGTGTCGCGCTCCCTCTCCGGCAAGAACGGGGTGAGCGAGGCAACCCGCAAGCGGGTCCGCGACGTCGCCGCCGAACTGGGCTATGCGCGCCCCACCAGCGAAGTGGAACCGCCGGCGCTGGGCGTCGTCTTCCACGATACCGACCTCATCAATTCCGAACTGCACCTGCTCATCCAGTCCGGCTTCCAGGCCGAGGCGCAGCGGCGCGGCTACCAGGTGCGGATGCGCTGGACGCATCTGCCCGAGGAGGTCGAAGCCTTCGCCCGCACCCTCAGCGGCATGGCGATGGTCGGCCCGCACACGCGCGAGAGCATGGAGCGGGTCAAGGCGCTCGGCGTGCCGGTCGGCCGCAATGGCTGGATGGATCCGCTCGACCCGTTCGACATCGTCTCGGGCACCGACCACGAGGCGGGCTCGGCCGTCGCGCGGTACCTGCTCGATCTCGGCCACCGCACCATCGCCTATGTGCACGGCACCCCCGGCTATCGCGGCCGCATCGAGCGCTACTACGGGGTGCGCGAGGTGCTGGAGAAGCGCGACGATGTCACCTTCCGCGAGATGAAGTTCGAGACCGAGATGCGGTTCACCGAGCACTTCCTCAAGGCCAAGGCCGAGGGGTTCGAGCCCACCGCGTTCTTCTGCGCCCATGACGGGCTGGCCCTCACCGCCGTCTCCGAACTGCTGCGGCTCGGCTACCGCATCCCCGAGGACGTCTCGGTCATCGGCTTCGGCGACTACTCGGCGGCCACGCAGATTTCGCCGCACCTCACCACGGTGAAGGTGCACGGCACTCAGATCGGCGCCGGCCTCGCGCGCCTCCTCGACGACCGCATCCACGGCCGCATCCCGCCCGACATCCCGGTGCGGCTGATGATGACCGGCAGGATCATCGAACGCGCCTCAACCGGCCCCGCCCGCCAGCTTCCGCCGGCGCTCAGGGCGGTTGGCGACAAGCCTAGGGCCCGACTCATCCACACCACCGCCATTCCCGCGAAAGCGGGAACCTCCGTTAGCGGGTGCACACTTCATCCCACCCCACCGGCTGTCATCCCAGCGAAAGTGGGACCCAACCCTCCACCGGCGCAAGCTGCGAAAATGGGTTCCAGCTTTCGCTGGGATGACACCGAGTCCTTTGAATCAACAACGCCACATGAGCACCCCCGGCGCGCCGTGAACAGCGCGCCGGCAAGCCCAGCTACACCTTCACCCGCACCATCTGGTACGAATACGGGGCCAGCCGCAGGCTCAGCACCTTGCCGTCCACCTTCGCGCCAGTCCCCTTGCTCGGCGCGACATTGGTCTGCTCGGTCGCGGTGTTCACCGCCTCGAGATTGGCGTGCGTCATCACCTGGTGGTCGATCACCGTCCCGGCGCCAAACCCTTCGAGGCTGACGTCGAGCTCGATGGTCTCGGACCCATGCCGGTTCACCGCGAAGAAGCTGAGCGTTCCCTCTTCCTCGTTGTGGACGCCGGAGATGTCGACATAGCCGACATTGTCGCCATGCTCGGCATCGTAGCCGGGGGTGTTGACCGCCAGTTGCAGCGCCGTGCCGCGGCCATAGACCGAGGCGAAATAGTACGGGTAGTAGATGGTCTGCCGCCAGGCCTGCCCCTTGGGGTCGGTCATGATCGGGGCGATGACGTTCACCAGCTGGGCGATGCAGGCGAGCTTCACCACGTCGGAGCGGCGGATGAAGGTGTTGAGGATCAGCCCGACCTGCAGCACGTCCTCGAAATTGTAGATGTCCTCGAGCAGGCGGGGCGCATGCGGCCAGCCGCCCTTGCCGTCGAGGATATCGCGGTCCTGCTTGTTGGAATGGTACCAGACGTTCCACTCGTCGAAGCTGATATAGACGTTCCGCTTGGAGCGCTTCTTTGCCTTCACGAAGTCGATGGTCGAGGCCACCGTGCCGATATAGCGATCAAGTTTCTCGTTCAGCGCCAGGTAGTTGGCGGTGTTCTTCTCGCGGTTGGCGAAATACATGTGCAGCGAGATGTGGTCGACCGAGTCGTAGGTGTGCTCGAGCACCTCGCGCTCCCAGTCGGGATAGGTCGGCATGTTCGAGTGCGACGAGCCGCAGACGATCAGTTCGAGATTCCTGTCGAAGGCGCGCATGGTCTTGGCGACCTCATTGGCGAGGCGGCCATATTCGTGCGCGGTCTTGTGGCCGACCTGCCAGGGGCCGTCCATCTCGTTGCCGAGGCACCAGAGTTTGACGTCGAACGGATCGGCGCGGCCGTTCTTCTTCCTGAGGTCCCCCCAGTAGGAGCCGGTCGGGCCGTTGACATATTCGAGGAAGTTGCGCGCCTCATCGAGGCCGCGCGAGCCCAAATTGATGGCGAGCATCATCTCGGTGTCGACGAGGTCGCACCACTCGGCGAATTCGTGGACGCCCACGGCATTGCTGTCGGACGTGTGCCAGGCGAGATCGAGCCGGGTCGGGCGCTGTTCGCGCGGACCCACGCCGTCTTCCCAGTTATAGGCGGAGACGAAATTGCCGCCCGGATAGCGCACCATCGGGACTTTCAGGTCCCGCACCAGTTGCGTAACGTCGCCGCGCATGCCGTTCTTGTCGGCAGTCGGGTGATCGGGCTCGTAGATGCCGGTATAGATGGCGCGACCCAGATGCTCGAGGAAAGCCCCGAACACCCGTTCGTCGATCTTCGAAATGCTGTAGTCCTTGTGCGCCGTAACCGTCGCCCGCATCGGCTGCTCCTCCACATCACCCGTTTCGGTGATTTATATCGCTTAGCTTGATATGGAACGGGCCGGAGCCCGTCAAGGGGTCAGAGCGGCTGGCAGAAGTTCATGGCCCAGGCTTGGATTTTGCATGCACCGGCCCCGGTCGAAAGCATGCTATTCGGTCTCGATCCTGAGCACGATGTCCTGGTCGTAGTTGCCGAACCCGCGCCCGAAGATGTTGATGCCGCCCGGGTGCCTGGCATCCTCCTTGACCCCGATCCGCAGCCGGATCGAGTGGTGCGTCTCGAGATCGAGGTCCTTGAGCGACACCGGCGAGATCTTCATCCCATCGACATAAGTGCCGGTGCCGTTGACGCGAAAGCTCTTCAGCTTGCCGTACTGGCTGCCCTTCAGCTTCCACCAGTCCGGCGTGTAGACGCCGCGCTTGTCGCCGAAATCCCCCGGCGAGGTCCAGGTGCCGATGTCCTGGCCGTTGACCCCCACGGTGATGTCCGACGGCCAGTCGGCGCTGGTGCCGGGCACCTCCGAACTCAGTTCCAGCGAGAACTCCATCGAGGTGATCTTCTGCTGCGCCAGCCGGGCATTGTTGGGAAACTGGTACTCGACATAGCCGCGGGTGAACCAGATCAGCCCGGTTTTCATGCGCTCGGGATCGAGGAAAGTCGCGGGCACGTCGAGCAGCCCGATGATCCCCTCGGTGGAGCAGAGCCCGCACGGCGCCGACACATCGCAGCTGGTATAGAGCCCCAGCGGCATCGACACCTCGATGACATTGGCCTTGAGCGGGCGGATATCCTCCTTGAACATCACCAGCACTTCGTCGAACAGCGAATGGCAGATCTTCTGGTTGCCCTTCCGCGCCTTCTGCGTCTCGGTGCGCACCAGTCCGGCATCGACCAGCGTCTGCATGTTCGAGGACACCGTCGACTGCGGCTGCCTGAGCTTGCCCGCGATGTCGTTGACGTTCATCGGCCCATCGATATGCAGCAGCTTCAGGATCGCCACCCGCACCTCCGACGCCAACGCCTTCAGCACCTCCGGCCTCTCCTCCGGATCAACAAGCAGGAAGTTGCGGCTCATGAACAGCGGCGCTCCAAATAGCAAACGGCGTTTGTATCAGGAAGTTTGGTACAGTCAAACTCGGCACTAATGACAGCCCAACGGCCGGAGCGTGCCGCCCCTCCCCCTGTCCCCGGGGGAGGGAGACGCTGTTCGCCTGCTCTGTGTACGAGGTTTTGCTGAGCAGTTGGGGAGGGTCTCCCTCCCCATTTTTAGGGGGAGGGACGGGGGTGGGGGTGGCACGCACCAGCCCTTTCGGCTTTCGCCCCCCTCACTCGGTATGAAACACCTCATCCACCGAAGCCCACCATTCCCCCTCCTTGCGCGTCTCAAGCGGGGCCTGCATCGGCATGCAGAGCGCCCACCAGTCCTGCGTCACCGGATCGGCGGCCATCGCCGCCATGTCGGCCTCATAGTCCGTGCCGTGATACTCGAAATACGAGAACAGCAGGTTCTCCGGCTGCTTCAGGAAGATCGAGTAGTTGCGGATATTGGAGGCTCTGATCTGCTTCAGCACATCCGGCCACACCGCCGCATGGACCCGCACATAGTCCGCCACCGCCTCGGGCTTCAGCCCCAGCACCGCCCCATAGCGCTTCATAGTCATCACTCCTCCTCGTCATCATTGTCCGGAGGCCTCGCCGCGGCCCGGAACAGGTTTCCCGCGTTCGCGGGAATGACCGCGCGCGGGCTGCGCATGGTGCCCGATTACTCCGGCCCAACGCCAGCGGCCGCCCCTTCACCCTTCGCGCAATTGACGCCGGAAAGCTCGCGTGCTTACTCCCGCATAGTCTTTTCGAGTAAGCAACAAGCCCGGATTCACTGGGAGTTTCGAGGGAGCGGACGATGGCGCGGATCGCGCGGGTCGAAGTGCTGATGGTCGACCTCGTGCCCAAGGTGAAGCGGGTCGACGCCATCCAGACGTTCGTATCCCAGGAAACCCCGATCGTCCGGATCACCGACGCCGGCGGGGTCACCGGCACCGGCTACAGCTATACCATCGGCACCGGCGGTCCTTCGGTCATCGAGCTATTGAAACGCACCCTCGTCCCCGCCATCGTCGGCCGCGAGGCGCTCGAGATCGAGAAGATCTGGCGCGACCTGTTCTTTCTCACCCACGCCACCACCACCGGCGCCATCACGTCCATCGCGCTCGCCGCTATCGACACGGCGCTATGGGATTTGAAGGCGCGAAAGCTCGGGCTGCCGCTGCACCTCCTTGCCGGCGGGGCGCAGGACGCGATCCCGCTCTACACCACCGAAGGCGGCTGGCTGCATCTCGATGGATCGGCACTGATCGAGAATGCGCTCCGCGCCAAGGCCGACGGCTTCGGTGGCTGCAAGCTGAAGGTCGGCCGGCCGATCCACGAGGACGTCGCCCGCATCTCGGCGGTGCGCGAAGCCGTCGGCCCCGGCTTCGAGATCTTCACCGACGCCAACCAGCGCTTCCATGTCGACGAGGCGATCCGCCGGGCCCGGGCCTACGAGCCGCTCGACATCGGCTGGTTCGAGGAGCCGCTCACCGCCGAGGACATTTCCGGCCACAGCCGCCTTGCCGCCCACACCTCGATCCCCATCGCAATCGGCGAGAGCCTCTACTCGCCCCTGCATTTCCGCGAATATCTCGAGCGCCACGCCTGCTCGATCGTCCAGGTCGATGTCGGCCGCATCGGCGGCATCACGCCGTGGCTCAAGGTCGCGCATATGGCCGAAGCCTTCAACATCGCCGTCTGCCCGCACTTCCTCATGGAGCTGCATGTCGGGCTCTGCGCCGCCATCCCCAACGGCCGCTGGGTCGAATACATCCCGCAGCTAGACGAATTGACGACCGAAGGGATGACCTTCCGGGATGGCAAGGCGATCCCTTCAAACAAACCGGGCCTCGGCATCGCCTGGGACTTCGACGCCATCGAACGGATGACCGTCGAAGGTTCGCACTCGATCCATTTGTAGACCCGGCTCATGGCGCATTCTGACCACCAACTCGCGCCACGGCGCCCAATCCAATAACAACGGGAGAAACTGAATGGCCGATATCAGCGGCAAGATCGTCCTCATCACCGCGGCCGCGCAGGGCATCGGGCTCGCTTCGGTGCATGCCTTCGTCAAGGCCGGCGCCACAGTGATCGCCACCGACGTCAACGCGGCAAAGCTCAAGGAACTGGACGGCACTCCCGGCGTCACGACGCGCCTGCTCAACGTGCTGGACACCGAGGCCGTCAACCAGGCGGTCAAGGACATCGGCCGGATCGATATCCTCTTCAACTGCGCGGGCGTCGTGCAGTCCGGCACCATCCTCGAAATGCCCGACAAGGACCTCGAATTCGCCTTCGACCTCAACGTCTGGGCGCAGATCCGCGCCATCAAGGCCGTGCTGCCGCAGATGCTGGAGCGCGCCGATGGCTGCATCATCAACATGGCGACCGTCGCCTCGTCGGTGAAGGGCGTCCCCAACCGCGCCGCCTACACCATCTCGAAAGCTGCTGTGGTGGGCCTCACCAAGTCGATCGCCGCCGACTACACCGCCAAGGGCATCCGCGTGAACGCCATCTGCCCCGGCACCGTCGACAGCCCGTCATTGCACGAGCGCTGGCACGCCACCGGCGATTTCGAGGCGGCCAAGAAGGCCTTCATCGCCCGCCAGCCGATCGGCCGCATCGCCCAGCCCGAGGAAGTCGCCGACCTCGCCGTCTACCTCGCCGGCGCCACCTACACCACCGGCCAGACCCACATCATCGACGGCGGCTGGACGGCGTAGCGGCCTTACTCCTCGGCAAAACCCTTGGCCACCGGCGCCCTGCATACCCCCGCAGCCTCCAGCTGGTGGGCGATGCGCAAGCAGATGTCCTCGCGCCACGGGGCGGCGATCACCTGCACGCCGAGCGGCAGGTCCTCGCCGTCGAGCCATACCGGCACCGCCGCCACCGGCAGGCCGATGAACGAGATCGGCTGGGTGAAAATCCCCAGATTGGCCCGCACCGGCATCTCGACGCCGCCGAACATCGCGGTCTTCTGCCCGATCAGCGGCGCCTTCATCGGCGTCGACGGGGCGAGGATCGCGTCGACCCCGTCGAAGAGCCGCAGCACCTTGTCGCGGAACACCCGGCGCAGTTTCTGCGACCGCGCCACCCATGCCGCCGGCAGTATCGTCCCGGCCAGCAGCCGGTCGCGCGTCTCGGGGTCGAAATCGTCGGGCCGGGCGCGCAGCCGCTCGAGATGCAGCGCCGCTCCCTCCGCCATGGTGATAATGAACGCCGCCGCCCGCGCCGCCTGCGCGTCCGGTAAAATCACGGTCTTGGTCGCCTCAAGCGCCTTCGCCACCTTCCCGACATGCGCCTGCGCTTCCGCTGAGCCGGCAAAGTAGTCGCCGGCCACGGCGATCCGGAGCCCCGGCACCGGGTTCTTCAGCCGCGCCGCGGTCGGCTCCGGGGCGCGCTTACTCTGCGCCGGATCGGCCTCGTCGAAACCCTGCATCGCGTCATAGGCCAGCGCCAAATCGCGTACCGAGCGGGCGAACGGCCCCAGGTGATCGAGGCTCGCGACGAACGGAAAACTGCGCGCCCGGCTGAGCCGGCCATAGGTCGGCTTCAGCCCGAACAGCCCGCAGAACGAGGCGGGCACGCGGATCCAGCCGTTGGTGTCGGAGCCAAGGCTCAGCGGCACCAGCCCGCCCGCCACCGCGGCGGCCGAGCCGCCCGACGATCCGCCCGTCATCCGGTCGAGCGCGTGCGGGTTGCGCGACGGGCCGTCATGGACGTTCTCGCCGGTGAAATCGTAGGCATATTCCCCCATGTTGAGGGCGCCGAGCAGCACCGCGCCCGCCGCCTCCATTCGGCTCACCAGAGTGGCATCGCGTCCGGCCGGCGGGTTCTCGCGGTTGATCTGTGATCCGGCCCGCGTCACCACGTCCTTGATGTCGAACAGGTTCTTGACCGCGAAGGGCACGCCGGCCAGCGGGCCGGGGTCCGTGGCGTTCGCCACCTTGCCGTCGATCAGGTCAGCCTGGTCCAATGCCCGCGCTGCAGTGATTTCGGTGAACGCCCCCAGCATCGGGTTGTGCCGGTCGATGCGCGCCAGCGCCGCTTCGACCACGGCGCGCGCCTTGACCTTGCCGCCCCGTACCGCCTCGGCGATCTGCGCCGCGCTCGCCGATGCCTTCATGGGCGGTAGACCGGCGCGGGTTCGGCGTCATCCTCGAGCTTCACCTGCTCGACCAGCGCCGCCATCTTCGACGCCGTCTTGAGGTTCAGCTTGATGCCGGCGCGGTGCTCGGGCGCGATGCGCAATTGCAGCAGCGGTGCGGAAGCATCGATCAGCGCATCGGCATCGAAGGGTTTGTAGGCCATAACGCGTGACGCTCCGCGGTTCTCCGGACCCCTCGTCAGGCCGTCCCCACGGCCTTTTCGAGCTCCGATAGCGCCAATCCATTCCACGATACTGCCCCCTGCGGCAATCATCTTGATCGTCGCAATTCCGGAACTGACATGTTAGCGCTGCCGGCCAAGGTTCGGGCAGGGACGAGAACCTGGGCGAAACCATCCCAACAGGCACTACAGGACCACCTGATGACCATCCGGCACTGTGTACTCGTCAAATTCCGCGCCGATGTCCCGCCGGTCGAGCGCGAAGGGATCTACGCCGAGCTCGCGGCGCTCCGCGATCACCTCGCGATCGAGGCCATGAGCTTCGGCCACAACGTCTCGCCCGAGGGCCTGCACCAAGGCTTCCTCGACGGCTTCACCATAGACTTTCCCGATGCCGCGGCCCGCGATGCCTATCTCGTCGACGACGCCCACAAGCAGGCCGGCGCGCGGCTGGTGGCGGCACTCGAAGGCGGAAGCCAGGGCCTCCTGGTATTCGACATCGAGGTGTGAGCCCCACGTCCCCGTGCTTCCGCGACATCATGGGACGGGGTTGAAGTTCTCATTTTGTCCCGCGCCCGATTCGATTAGTGTCGGGCGCTCGCAGAATGGGAAATGAGATGTCCGATTACGTTATCGCCCCGCCGCCGCAGGCCGCGGTGCCCGTCGCCGGCGGCGGCCTCTATCCGGTCCGCCGCATCTATTGCGTCGGCCGCAACTATGCCGACCACGCGCGGGAGATGGGGCACGACCCCAATGCGGAACCGCCGTTCTTCTTTTCGAAGCCGGCCGATGCGCTGGTGATCAACGGCGCCGATACGCCCTACGCGTCGCAGACCGCGGACTACCACCACGAGGTCGAACTGGTGGCGGCGATCGGAGTGGGCGGCAAGGATATCCCGGTCGACAGGGCCATGGACCATGTCTGGGGTTATGGCGTCGGCCTCGACATGACCCGCCGCGACCTTCAGGCCTGGGCCAAGAAGGGCGGCAAGCCCTGGGAAGTGGCAAAGGGGCTCGATCACTCGGCGCCGATCGGCGCGCTGGTCCCCGCCAAGGGCATCGCCACCCCGCTCAAGGGCGCGATCGAACTCAAGGTCAACGGCGAGGTGCGGCAGTCGGCCGATATCTCCGACATGACCTGGGACCTGCCGCATGTGATCGCTGAGCTGTCGAAATATTTCGAGCTCTTCGCCGGCGACCTGATCTTCACCGGCACGCCGGCTGGCGTCTCCGCGGTCAAGAAGGGCGACCGGCTCGTGGGCTCGATCGCCGGCATCGGCACTGTCGAGACGACGATCGCCTGATGGAGTGGTCGCCGCAACAGGATGAGGCGCTGCAGGCGGTCTCGCGCTGGCTGAAAGACAAGGACGGCCAGCAGGTCTTCCGCCTGTTCGGCTGGGCCGGCACCGGCAAGTCGACGCTCGCCCGGCACCTGGCCCAAGGGGTGAAGTCGGTGAAATACGCCGCCTTCACCGGCAAGGCGGCGATGGTGATGCGCAAGTACGGGGCGCGCAGCGCCTCGACCATCCACAGCCTCATCTACGCGCTGGTCTCCGAGAAGGACGGCGAGCCGAAATTCGCCCTCGATCCCGAGAGTGAAGCGGCCACCGCCGACCTGATCGTCATCGATGAAGTCTCGATGGTCGACGAGCAGCTCGGCCGCGACCTCCTCAGCTTCGGCACCAAGGTGCTGGTGCTGGGCGATCCGTTCCAGCTGCCGCCGGTACAGGGCGCCGGTTTTTTCACCGCGGACGAGCCCGACTACATGCTCACCGAAATCCACCGGCAGGCGGCGGACAACCCGATCATCCGCATGTCGATAGAAATCCGCGAGGGCGGCTATCTCGAGCACGGCCGCTACGGCGAAAGCCTCGTCATCCCGCGCTCCGATGTCGACCGCGACGCGGTAATGATCGCCGACCAGGTGCTGTGCGGCCGCAACAAGACCCGCGTCGCCTACAATGACCGCATCCGCGAGATCAAGAGCCTGCCCCGGCACGAGCCGGTGGCCGGCGACCGGCTGGTGTGCCTCCGCAACAACCCGATCAAGAAGCTCCTCAACGGCCAGATCTGGACCGCGGCGGAAGTCAAGAAACGCTCCAACGCCCGCTACTCGATGACGCTCGACCCGGACGAGGTGACCGGCGCCAAGGTCACGCAAGCCAAGGTCGTCACCCACGCCGCGTTCTTTTCGGGCGAAGAGGACGCGCTCAGCTGGCCCGAACGCCGCCAATACGACGAATTCACCTTCGGCTACTGCCTCACGGTCCACAAGGCCCAGGGCAGCCAGTGGGACGACGTGTACCTCTTCGACGAGAGCTACGTCTTCCGCGAGGAGCGGCAGCGCTGGCTGTATACGGGCGTGACGCGAGCGAGCGAGAAAATCACGGTGGTGACATAGGGGGAGCATCCGAGCGCGTGGCCACCCCCACCCTCAATCCCTCCCTACAAGGGAGAGGGAGGCGAAAGCACCGACGCTGCAGTGCCCGTGGCACAATCCCTCAGTCGTCTCCCTCCCCCTTGCGGGGAGGGATCATCGAGGTGGGGGTCCGCAGCCGCGATGTGCATGGTGACAAAGCCGAACCAGACGGCCCCTCCCCATCCCTCACCATAAGGGGGAGAGGTGCCGCATTCAGTTTGCGGCACCATCTTGCGCCAAGCACCGGCGCGCACCTCGCCCTTCATGGGGGAGGCCGGGAGGGGGCCTCCGCCTCCGTCCGGCACGAAACCCGAGCCCGCTCAGAAAAAAATACGCCCAACTTATCCCCGTCGTTTCTCCCCCATGCGAATATGCCGGTATCCGCTGCACCTGAAGCGAGGTCATGACGAGTGGTTGGTGCAGCGGAGACCGGGTGGGGTGGTAGTCGTATCACCCCAGGCGGAAACCATGACGGTCGCCCCAGGTAGCGCGGGGGAGCCGCTGGCAACGCGGGGTGGGGTCTTGCCGATCCCGCCGAGGAGCGAAAGCTGCCGGGCAAGGGCAGCGGGTGGCGGCGGGCGGGCCGGACCCCTTTGGGTCGCCGACGACCAAAGCCCTTCGCTCTCGCGATGCGGCACGGATGCTCCCGAACCCTCCATGGCAT
>NZ_JAQGJL010000218.1 GCF_028290645.1 Devosia sp.
AGCAGTTCGACAGCCTGCCGGACGCGGCCACGCGGGCCAACAAGGTGCTCGGCTTCACGGCCGATGGAACGCCGGTCGCCGTGATCCCGGCCGATGGTTCGGCTGCGGCCGTCGCGCTCGCGCTGTCGTCCTATCAGGAGCAACTGTCGTCGTTCGGACCCGATTCGCCGGGCACCGACCACCTCGGCTATCGGCTGAGCGGTGTCGGGACCGCGGCGCGCCTAGCATCCCTCAAGCTCGGCGACTACGTTACGAGCTACGACTTCGAGAACGACGACGGCACGCCTTGCGCGGCCGACGGCGTCAACTATGACGACACTGCGCTGCAGGCCGGGCTCGAATATACGGCCGGCATGTTCAATCAGTCCGCGTTCCCGCCCGCCGGCGCCAAGTTCAACAAGCCCACCTTCGTGATTCTCCCGGGGGCCTATCGACTCCGCAACACACTCAAGACCTACCCAGGCGTCACAGTCATGGGCATGGGCTCGCTGGCGTACACGGTGGAGTCCACACGCCTCATCATGGACACGCTGGGCGGGACGGTAAATCTCGACACGCACATCCTGGCGCCGACCCGTAACTTCCAAGGGGCCGTGCGCACCGGCGCGTACACCGGGACCATCGAGAACATCGGGTTTTGGATCGTGAATCCGGGCGCGACCGTCGCCGGCCGCGGCGGCGTCTCGTTCGGTCCGAGTTCCAACGTTGGCTCATGCATCTACTTCGCGGAGCCCTGCATCGACGTTCGCATCCGCGGCTGCAACTTCTACACGACCCCCAACGCGGCGATCTGGTTCAACTATGGCGATGCAAGCGCCTCTTTCGACGCCGAGATCAGCGACTGCGAATTCGACACGTCAGCGCGCGCCGTGCGCACCACGCGGGGCACGCTGAACCTTCGCCTCTACAACAACCAGTGGTACGGCGGCGGTTATCACGTTCTGGTCGAGGCGGGCAAGGGCATCCTGAAGATCGATGGCGGGATCATGCAACTGCAGTCCCGGATCCTGGTGACCGACAGTTCTGACCTTGACCTGATCCAGGTCACCAACATCAGAAGCGATGGTGCCGGCGCCCTCGGTAACTGGCTTGAGATCGGCAAGGTACGACAGGTCCAGGTCACTGGCAACACGATCGGCGTCTGCTCAGGTTCAGCCATCATCGTGACGGACGCGGACGGCGGCGTTATTGCAGGGAACACGATCAACGACGCAGGCTACAACGCGACGGTGGGCGATGCCACAACCGATGCTGCTGCCATCCGATTGAACGGCTGCCAGGACTTGGTGGTCGGTCCGAATTCAATCCTCACTCGCGACTCCGCGACCTATAACGGCTTCGGGATCATCACGCAAAACACCACCCGGGCGACGCGTGTTCATTTCGGACCCAGTGTCATCTCATCGGCCTATAACGGCCCGCTTTACCGTGGGCAGTCCCGTCATTTCAACGTGGTCCCCGGTGGAGCGGATACATGGGCCGGCATCATCATCAGCAATGGCGGCGGCGCGAAGATCTCGATTTCCCTGGAGACGCCGGTCGCCAGGTACGAGGACCGCACCTCCCAGGTGATGGCCGCCGGGAACTACGACATCCCGCTGGCTGGGCTCTCTGGATTTGATGCGGTGCTGACCCTTGCGGCGCTCTCGAGCGCTCTATCGATGACCCTCGGCGTCAAGGTCCGGCGCAACTACTCGGACGGCTCGTTCGTCATCGACAACGTTACCAAGGGCACCACGTTCGCGGCAGGGCTCGGGCCGCACGCATTGGCTACCGGCAACACCGTGACGCTATCAATCTCCGGCACGAACCTGCGACTGACGTTCGCGGTGTCCACCGACCCGATGGTGTTGTCCTCAATGATGAGAGGCGTGAAGGTATGAGCGAGAACGTGGACTCCGCTTCGGTCCCGCTCGACGACATCGAGACGATCAAGCGCCGCCAGTCAGAGAACTGGGACGCCCTTCAAGAGGCGAAGGAGGCCCTGATACGAACGAACATTCGCCTCGACCGTTCTGATGAAGGCCAACTGGAGATTCTTCGCAGGCAGGACGAACAGCGAAAGGCGCTCGACGCAAATAACGAAGCGACAGCTCGAATCGAGGAACGAGTCCAGTTCATCGTCGATCTCGGCGAGACCCTTCAAGACGCCGCGGCCATCCTGGTCAAGATATCAGGCTGGATCAGCCGGGCCGTTCAATGGCTTGCGAGGGCTGTCAAGCCGCTGACGGCCATCATCTTGTTCTGCATCGCGGTGTGGCAAGGCTTCAAAGCCTACGTCGGCAAATGATGCCGCTCGACGCCTGGGGCGGACGACGCTTCCTGCTGTGTGTCGGGTGCAGCGCGATTACGTCGATGCTGCTGTGGTTCGGCAAACTGTCGGACGGCTCGTATATGACCATCATCCTCGCGACCGTCGGCACCTACGTCGCCGGCAACACCTATCAGAAGTCGGTCGAGATCAAGACCACGGGCATGCCGGCCGGAACCCCCGTGTCCGCTCCTGTAGATCCATCTGAAATGCCGGCAGTGATTGACGCGAAAGAAGGCAACAAGTGAGGACGCAGCCATGAACTTCGACGAAGCCTTCGAGAAACTGATCGGCCACGAGGGCGGCTACGTCAACTCGCGCGCCGACCCGGGTGGAGAAACCAAGTTCGGAATTTCGAAGCGGTCCTACCCAGGGGAGAACATTCCGGCGATGACGCTCGAGCGCGCCAAGCAGATCTACCTGCGCGACTACTGGGGCCCGTGCGGCGCCGATGCGCTTCCCGACGGCATGAAGCTGCAAGTCTTCGACATGGCCGTCAACAGCAGCGTGGCGCAGACCGTGAAGGTATTGCAGCGTGCGGTTGGAGAAACCGATGACGGCGTGCTCGGCCCGATGACTCTGCAGGCCGTCAACTCCATGCAGCCCGCCAGGCTGCTCGCTCGTTTCAACGGATACCGGCTGCACTTTATGGCCGATCTGAGCAACTGGCCTTCCTTCAGTCGCGGCTGGGCCAAGCGTGTCGCTTACAACCTGCTCGAGGCCTGATGTACGCGGCCATCATCGGCGGCATGCTCATCGTGCTCAGCATCGGCGGCGCCTTCCTCATCGGCCGCGAAGCTGGCAGCGACGCCTGTCAGGCCGCCAAGGATCGGGACGAGCACGTCGCCAGCATCGCCACGGCCGCCGCCGCCAGCGCCGCTGCCTCAGCCATCAACGGCATAAAGGTCCGCAATGTCACCATCCGCCAGCAGACCGAAACCAAGATTCAGGAAGTGCCTGTATATCGGGACTGTCGCAATGAGCCTAGCGTCTTGCGCAACATCAATGAGTCCCTCACCGGCCGGGCCGAGCCCGCTGGTTCAGGTCTCCTGCCCCGAGCTAGTGCCCCTGGCGGATGACACCTTCGGCGCCACGGTCCTCAAACTGATCGAGGTGGCGGGGATTTATCGCGGGTGCCGAGAGGCTGCACTCGGCATTCGCTGAGATTCCATCCCGGCTCTGGCGAAACACTGCCCTCCGTCGCGACCCATACGCAAAGAGGATCTCAGCCATGTCGACCACCAAGCCCGCACGCACCGTCACCACGCCAGGCGATGTAACCGCCAAGTCAACCGATGCGGGCTTGCCGGCAGTAGCGCCCATGGAAGCCGCTCCCGACTTCTCGAAAATGTCGCCTGAAGAGAAGGACGCCTATCTCCTGCAGATGCACCAGCAACAGACCGAGACGCACCGGCTGATGATGGAGATGCATCGCCGCATGCACCGCGAGACGGCCTCGATGCCGGTCGAAGTGGTGCACCCGAGTGTCGAGGAAGTCATGGCGTCGAACCCGGACAAGGCCACGATGACCAAGGACGGCATCTACGTGCCGCGCGTCACCAGCGCGAACCCCGAGCAAGTCTTCAAGCGCTGAGCAGCCGACGTGGGACTCTTCGGTGGCAAGCAGCCTGCAGTCGTCAAGAGCGACCCAGTTGCAGAGAACGATCGCATCGCTGCCGAGGCGGCTGCCACCGCTAACGCCGAGTCGGCCATCAAGCGCAAGAACCGCAAGCGTTCGGCGCTCGACTCCACCGTGACGGCTCTCGGCTCGGCCGATGCGCTGGACACACCAGCCAAGACTACCTTAGGCGCCTGACATGATTTCACCCGACGAAGCCGACCGCATCGGCCGGCGGCTCGCCGAGTTGAAGTCGCTGCGTTTGCCGTACGAAGGGCAGATGCGCCAATGTTTCGACTACACCTACCCGGAACGCGGCGAGGGCTTCACCACCGGGCCGAACACGATCTCGGACACGAGCGGCAAGCGCGCCGAGATCTACGACGACACCGCGACCGATGGCACCCGCATCCTGGGTTCCTCAATCATCGGCGGCATGACCCCGGCCAACAGCCTCTGGTTCGGCCTGGACACGGGCGGCAACGATGGTGAGATGGACACGCGTTGGCTGAGCACCGCCGCGCAGTTCCTCTTCGACAACATCCATGCGAGCAACTTCGACAGCGCCGCCTTCGAGTGCGTCATGGACATGGTGGGCGGCGCCGGCCATTTCGTGCTGTTCATCGACGAGGCCAGGGAAGGCGGCTACCGATTCGAACAGTGGCCGGTCGGGCAATGCTGGGTGTCGAGCTCGACGTCGGGCGGCCGGGTCGACACGATCTACCGCGAGTTCCCGCTGACCGTCGAGCAGATCGTCAAGGAATACGGGATCGATCAGGTCTCGGATACGGTCAAGAAGATGCACGAGGCCAAGCGCTTCGACGAGAAGATCATGGTGACGTGGGCGATCGAGCCGCGCTCGCTGCACCTGGTCGGCGCCAAGATGGCGCGCAACAAGGCGTTCGCCTCGGTCCACAAGGAAACGAGCGGGAGCACCACGCTGCGCGAGTCCGGCTTCGACGAGTTCCCCTGCGCCGTGCCGCGCTGGATGCTGATCCCCGGCAGTCACTATGCCAAGAGCCCGATGTCGCAGTGCCTGGCCACGGTCAAGACGCTCAACGAGGTCAAGAAGCTCGACCTGCAGAACTTCGAGCTGACCGCCTACGGCATGTTCAAAGCGCGCGACGATGGCGTTCTGAACCCGTTCACGACGACGATCGGGCCGCGCCGCGTGGTGGTGGTGTCCGACATGGACAACTTCCAGCGCATCGAGCCCGGCGGTGATCCGAAGCTCGTTGCGTACGTGGTTGAGAACATGCAGCGCGACATCCGCAAGCTGCTCATGGCCGACCAGTTGCAGCCCCAGGACGGCCCGGCGATGACGGCCACCGAGGTGCACGCCCGCATCATGTTGATCCGACAACAGCTGGGCCCCATCTTCGGCCGCCTGCAGTCCGAGTGGCTGCGTCCGCTGATCGAGCGCTGCTTCGGCATCGCCTACCGCGCCGGCGTGCTCGAGCAGGCATGCGGCCCGATCCCCGACTCGCTGCGCAATCGCATCGTCAACGTCAACTATTCGTCGCCACTGGCTCGCGCGCAGAAGCTCGAAGAGGTCACGGCGATCGATACCTGGGTGCTCGGGCTGCTGCAGGTCGCGACCGAGACACAGGACATGAGCGTCCTCGATCAGGTGAATTTCCAGTATGCGGGACAGTTCAAGGCCGATGCCCTGGGCGTGCCGAGCAAGGCCGTGCGGTCCACCGATGAGATCGCCTCGATTCGCCAGGCGCGCACCGAAGCCCAGCAGAACGCAGCCAAGCAGGCGCAGGCCCAGCAGGTTCAGACAACGGCCGGTGAGGCCATGGCGAAACAGATCGCCACAGGAGGATGACATGCCACTCGACGCAACATTGACCGGATCCGGCTGGCAAGTAAACCCGCTCGTTGGAACTACCTCAGGAGCGGGGGGTGCCGACACCACGCATTTTGGGCGGCCCTTCACGATTGGCAACATCCACGGACCGGGCGATGTCGACTCGGGAATTGCCGCAGCGATGAACAGCGGCAACTGGTGGGGACCTTTGCATACAGGTTATGCGCCGGGCTTTTACCCCGTTCGTCTTCGCTTTGCCAACGTTGGCCCGAATGACGAGCCTGGGCCTTGCACGTTACGCATCGGTGCGGCTTTGATGAACAATTCCGTCCGATATCAGCTGCCAATATTTGGCAGGGATACCTATGATTTTTCCCCCGGCGCAATCGGCGATACGGATGAAAAGGTGCTGTTTTTCGATGGCACTGGAATCATGCCGATTACTTACCTGCAGACGCTCAATCCAAGCGGGGCGGTTGCAAGCGGTCTAGGGTTCCGCTCTACCTACGTCATTCGCACCGCCAACGGAGAGCGATTCGAGTATGGGACCGGCATCGCTGACGGTCGGGTGACTGGAACGCCTGCACAGAACGCAGATAGCTATCCGGGTTTCGGGCCGACTATGCTTATCGGCCGGGCCTTCGCTGGCCGCCTA
>NZ_JAQGJL010000220.1 GCF_028290645.1 Devosia sp.
CGGGAGCTCGGGCTTTTCGGCTTCCGGGCCCATATAGGTCCAGATGACGCCGCCCAGCTCGACGCAAGGGTAGGACTTGAGCTTGATCTTCTGGCAAAAGCCGGACGACACCGGCTCGGACGGCACCTCGATGCACTGGCCGGTCGTGTCGTATTTCCAGCCATGATAGGGGCAGCGCAGGCCACCCTCTTCGTTCCGGCCGAACCACAGCGAGACGCCGCGATGGGCGCAGAACTCGTCCATCAGGCCGATCTTGCCCGAGGTATCGCGGAAGGCGATCAGCCGCTCGGACAGCAGCGAGACGCGCACCGGCGGGCAATCGGGACCCGGCAACTCGGTGGCCATCAGGGCCGGAATCCAGTAGCGCCGAAACATGTCGCCCATCGGCGTACCCGGACCGGTACGACACAGATATTCGTTCTGCTCAGCCGAGATCATGGCGTGTGTCCTTACAAAGCAATGCTGCACCGTCGAGCGGAGGGGTGAGCCAACCCGCTACGTTGACGGTGACGTTGACACCGCGCTCATATAGCGTCCAATATCAATTGCGGATGCTATTATGTGACTGGAGCAATAAGTTGGAGCTGCGTCAATTCCGGTATTTTGTCGCGGTCGCCGAGGAACTGCACTTCACGCGCGCCGCGGAACGCCTGCATATCGGGCAGCCGCCGCTCAGCCTCCAGATTCAGGCGATCGAGCGCGAGCTGGGCGTGGTGCTGCTGAAGCGCACCCGTCGCAAGGTGGAACTGACCCCGGTCGGTGAACTGTTCCTGCAGGAAGCGCGCATGGCGCTTATGCAGGCTTCCCGGGCCGTCGACACCGCCAAGCGCGCCGCCCGAGGCGAGTTGGGGACGCTGCGACTCACCTTCATCACCTCGGTGCCGCTGGTCGATGTGTTCACCCGCGCCGTGCGCGCCTTTCGCCTGGCGCTGCCCGACGTGCATCTCGAACTCAAGATCAAGCCATCGGTCGAGATCATCGACGATGTCCTGCTCAACACGGTCGATGTCGGGTTCACGCGCCCTTCGATCCAGACGGTGATGCCAAGCACCGTCACCGCCGTCCCGGTGTATGAAGACCGGTTGATGGCGGTGCTGCCGATCGATCATCCGCTTGCGAGGACCGAGGGCCCGATTCCGATCAAGGCACTGCGCGCCGAACGCTTCGTGCTCAGGCCACGCGGCAGCGGCACCGGGTTCTTCGAGCAGGTCTTCACCATGTGCGCCGAGGCCGGGTTCACCCCCAACGTCACGCAGGAAACGAGCGAAGCGACGACCACGCTCGGCCTTGTTGCCGCCGGCGTGGGCATAACCATCGCGCCCGAGGCGCTGCAGAGCATAAAGGTGCACGACGTGGTGTGGCGGGAGCTGAGCGATACCGATGCGCGCAGCCGCATCGTGCTGGTCTATAACAAGGCCGCGAGCAACCCATTGCGCGACCATTTTATCGCCGGCTTCCCCGCCATCAACGGGGGCAAGAAATAAGGGCCCCCGCGAGGGAGCCCTTTCATCACGGCTAGTTGGGATTGGCGATGTCTATATAGATGCCGCCGTCGCGGACCACCGGGGTCCAGACCGAAATCGGCACCTCGCAGGGCGGCGAGGTCGGCACTCCGGTCCTGAGGTCGAAGCGCCCCTGATGGAAGGGACACTCCACTTCGCAGCCCTCGGCGTAGCCCTCCGACAGATATCCCGGCCCGTGGGAGCAGAGATCGGCGGTCACGAAATAGAGTTCGCCCACCTGGAAGACCGCATAGCCGACAGTGTCGACCTCGGCGCGGAACGGAAGGTCCTCGCTGACGTCGGACACTTCGCACAGGCGCGTCAGGACGCCCTCGGTCGGCACAGCCACGATCTCCAGTTCAGAACCCTCCCAGACAGCTGTGCCATCCATCTTTCAAACCCGCGTTACGCCGCAGCGCTGACCTTTTTGGCCACCCATTCGAAGGCCAGGATTTCGGTGAAGTCGCGCACGCTGGCCAGTTGCTCGAAGCGCCCAAGGGTAGCGATGATGCGATCGGTCACTTCCTGTCCGGCGAAGGGCAGCGCGTTGACGGTCACCTTCTGGGCGATGTCGGCATCCGAGAACGGGCTGCGCGGGTGGCCGGGGAAGGGCTTGGCCTCGCCATGGACGACAGTGCCGTCCTCAAGCTCGATCTCGACGCGCGACAGATAGCCTGCCGCGGCGCGCGCCAGCTTGCCGCTGGCAATGGTGCCAAGCTCCGGCGCCGGGACGACCTTGACCTGCTCGGCGATGAAGCGTGCGCGGTCGGGGTTCAGCACCTTTTCAAGGTCGAAGCTGTCGACGCTGATCTCGCCGTCGAGCACCGCAGCGCCCACGATGTAGGGCATCGAATGGTCGGCGGTCTCGCGCGAGATCGGGTGATAGGCATCCTGGCGGATGGTCACCATGTGGTCGTAGGCGCCTTCCTCGGAATAGACGCGGACCTGCTTGATCCTCGACACGTCCGAAACCTGCGAACGGGCCTCCAGCGCGGCACGGATGGCACTCTGGCCGACCGACCCGACCGGCCACAGCTTCATGTAGGTGCCGGCGATGCGCGACAGCTGCACGCCCTTGCCCAGACGCTTCTGCAGTATGGGGAGCGGGTCGTGCTTGTTCTGCAGCTTGGCGACAAAGCCATTGTAACCGGTGAACGGACGCACGACGCTCTCGACGCCCGCCTTGGCCATGAAGCACGCCTGCAGCGCGTTGCGCACGGCGTCCGATCCATTGAAGCGCTTCCACAGCGTCAGGTCGCCGCGATTGTTGAGCTCGCAGGATTCGACTTCATCGCTCGCGTAGTGCGAGGTGACCGTCATGCCGAAGGCCTCGCGGGCCTGGGCAACGTCGAGTTCCAGCACGCGGGCAATGGCGGCGCAGGCGCCGATGCCGGTCAGGTTGGTGTAGTCCCAGCCGCCCGGAGCGGTGGAGAAGGCGTCGAACACGGCGCCGACGACTTCATAGCCGACGGACAGCGCCACCAGCAGCTTTTCACCCGACACATTGGCCCACTCGGCCGCGGCGATGACGCCGGCGGTCATGTCGGAGGGATGGCCGGAATTGCGCTCGCCCACGAAGAAGTCGTTGTAGTCGAAGCAGCGCAGCAGCGATCCGTTGACCAGCGCGGCCAGATCGGGATTGGCGCGCATCGAGGTGCCCCAGATGACGTCGCCGGTCGGCGTGGCGAACTGGGCGGCGAACTTGCGGGCAATGTGGGAGGCCGGGTGGTCGAGGGCGCCGAGCGCCACCGCAACGGAGTCGCTCAGGGCGCGCTTGGCTGCATGGCGGGTGGTGTCACTCAGTTCACCGGACACGGTGACGGTGAATTCAGCCAGGAGCTCCGCGATTTCGTCCCTGTAGACGACGTTGTTTGCTGTCGACATCCCTTAAAACCTCTAGTTGTGGTCGCCCTGCGCGTGCTGCCCTAATGGCAACTCCCGACGCGGACTTCCAATCCGCCACCGACCTGTTGAGGTTTGTGGGGCTACCCGAGCCAACCACGTGTGTCCAATATCAATGGCCGGACGATTTATTCGCGCAGCAACATCATTGCTGGCATGTCGCCCGGCCATGCGGATCGCGAAAGGTTCAGGCGACCGGGCTGAACAGGGGCTTGCCGGCAAAGTGGGCGACGAGGTTTTCGACCACGATGGCCCCCACTGCCTCGCGACTCTCGACCGTACGGCCGCCCTGGTGGGGCGAGAGCACGACGTTGTCGAGGCTGAGGAGGGCCTCGGGCACGCCGGGCTCCTTGTCGAACACATCGAGCGCGGCGCCCCCCAGCCCGCCCGCAACCAGCAGGTCGACCAGCGCCTCCTGGTCGACCAGCGAACCGCGCGCCACGTTGACCAGCATGCCGTTCGGCCCGAGCGCTTCAAGCACCTCGCGGGATACGATCTTTTCGGTCGCCTTGCCGCCGGGCGCGATCACCACCAGCCACTCGGCGGCCCGCGCCATGGCAACGAGATCGGCGTAGTAGCGATAGGGCACGGGCTGCTCGGTGCGGCCGAAATAGATCACGTTCATTTTCATCGCCTCGGCGCGCCGGGCGATCTCCTTGCCGATGCCGCCGAGGCCCAGGATGCCGAGCGTCTTGCCGCCAATCTCGCGACCCAGCGGGAACTGGCCCTTGAGCCATTCGCCGGTGCGAATGAAACGATCCGACTGGGGCAGGCGCCGCGACAGCGCAACCATGAGGCCGATGGTGATTTCAGCCACCGCATCGTTCAGCACATCGGGGGTGTTGGTGACGCGAATGCCGCGGGTCCGGGCGGTCGCCACATCGATGGAATCGGTGCCGGCGCCGGACGCCGCGATGATCTCGAGCCTGGGCAGCCTGCCGATCATCGCACCTGTGACCTTGCCCCCGGCGATGCCGCGAACCCGATCACCGATCTCGGCCAGCACCGCTTCGGGATCGGTTGCCCCGACCAGCGTGTGCACGGTGAAATGCTGCCTCAGGGCATCGACACAACTCTTGGGCTGCGGCTGGGTAATCAGCACATCGGGCAGCATTGAACTCTCCTCGTCTGGCAATCCGGAAATAGATCGCGCCAAAAACGGCGCCAGCGTTTAGCGGGTCGCTTCGCCGGTGTCCACACGCTCCGCAAGGCACCCACCGGGAGGGCAGCGGCGAGCAAGCGACGCAGACTTTGCTCTGTTCAGGCGCAAGCTTGTGTGCAAGAACCGGCACGCCCTCGCACACCGCGACCGCCCGGCGCTCCCCTTGCTTGGACCGAGTAACTCCATGTTTTTGCACGAGAATTCATCATGTTCATCGGCGCTGTCGCGGACGATCTGACCGGAGCCACCGACCTGGCGCTGATGCTGTCGCGGGGCGGCATGAGGGTGTTGCAGGTGGTCGGCGTGCCTCGCGAGGGCATCGAATTCGGCGACGCTGAAGCAGTGGTGGTGGCGCTCAAATCGCGCACCATTCCCGCCGCCGAAGCCGTAGCGCAATCGGTGGCTTCGGCCCGCGCTTTGCTCGCCGCTGGCGCCCGGCAGTTGTTCTTCAAGTATTGCTCGACCTTTGATTCGACCGACGAGGGGAATATTGGTCCGGTGACGGATGCCTTGCTTGATCTGCTCGGCGAGACCCGCACCATTGCTTGCCCTGCCTTCCCCGCCAACAAGCGCACGATTTACAAGGGGCATCTGTTCGTCGGCGACGTGCTGCTGTCGGAATCGAGCATGCGCAACCATCCGCTGACCCCGATGCAGGATGCCAACCTGGTGCGGGTGCTGCAGCGCCAGACGAGGCGTCCGGTCTCGCTCATTGCTCACGACGCGGTCATCGGCGCACCGGAGACGCTGGAGCGCGCCATCGCCGGGCTCGAGGGCATCGGGATCGTCGATGCCATCACCGAGAGCGACCTCAGAGCCATCGGCCGCGCCGTGCGCTCGCTCAAGCTGGTCACCGGGGGCTCGGGCATCGCGCTGGGCCTGCCCGACAATTTCCGCACCGCCGGCGCGGCCGCTGCGCCCACGGCAATCACGCCCGCGCCGGGCCGCTCGGTGATGCTGGCCGGGTCGTGTTCGCTCGCCACGCGCAAGCAGATCGAAACCGCGCTCGCTGCCGGCACCCCGGCGCTGCAGATCGACCCGATGGCGATCGTGTCGGGCGCACTGAAAGTTTCCGATGCCGTCGATTTCGTGCTGGCGGCGCCTGCCGGGCGCGCGCCGCTGATCTATTCGAGTGCCGATCCCGATGCCGTGGCCAGGGTGCAGGGCCAACTCGGCCGCGCCGAATCCGGCGAGGTGGTCGAGCATTTCCTCGGCGCCGTCGCCCGCGAACTCCTCAACCGCGGCGTCACGCGCTTCCTCGTTGCGGGCGGGGAAACCTCCGGGGCCGTGGTCAACGCGCTCAAGGTCGAGGCGCTCGGCATCGGGCCCGAGATCGATCCGGGCGTGCCCTGGACATTGACGCGCGGCGCCGGCAAGCCCATCGCTCTGGCGCTCAAATCGGGCAACTTCGGTACCGAGGATTTCTTCATCAAGGCGTGGGATCTGGTTGCATGACCGAAATCCTTTCGGAAGCAACGCGACAGCGCGATCTCATCGCCAAGGTCGGCAAGTCGATCTTCGATCGCGGTCTTACCGCCGGCTCGACCGGGAATATCAGCGTTCGGCTTTCCGACGGCACGCTGCTGATGACCCCCACCAACGCCTCGCTGGGCGATCTCGATCCCGGGCGGCTGTCGCTGACCGATGCGGATGGCAAGTACATCTCGGGCGACAAGCCGACCAAGGAAGCATTCCTCCATTCCTGCATGTATTGCGAGCGCAGCGCCGACCACGCCGTGGTGCACCTGCACTCGACCCATGCGGTGGCGGTCAGCGTGCTGGCCGATGCCGACCCGAGGGACGTGCTGCCACCGCTCACCGCCTATTATGTGATGCGCGTGGGAAGGCTGCCGCTCATCCCCTATTTCGCGCCCGGCGACCAGGATCTGGCCCTCGCCGTCAAGGCAGAGGCCGGCAAGCACCACGCAGTGCTGCTGGCCAACCATGGGCCGGTGGTATCGGGTGCTACGCTGCGCGACGCCCAGTATGCCACCGAAGAGCTGGAAGAAACGGCACGGCTGTTCCTGATGCTGGACGGTCGCCCGATCCGGCCGCTCACCGCCGAACAGGCCGAAAAGCTGAGGCGCAAAGGCTAGCGCCGGCCGATAACTCTACGACCCCCGCTTCGCCGGAGCCTAAAAGCCGACTGACTGTCTGGCCCTATTGAAAAAGGGCCGCTACAGAATGTGTACGAGAGGGGGGCTGTACACATGCAAGCCGATACTTCCTACCAACCCTGGCGCAAGCGGCCGTACCACCGGCGGTGGCTGATGGATCAGGCCGACGCCCTGTTCGGGTTTTTCCAGAACCGAAGCTTCAACCCCAGGGGCGGCTTCTTCGATCTCGATGTGACCGGCCAGCCGATCAACCCGGACAATCCGGTGCGCGGCATCCACAGCACGGCGCGCATGGTCCATTGTTTCGCCATCGGGAGCCTCCTGGGGCGGCCAGGCTCCGATCTCATCGTCGATCACGGCATGCAGTTCCTGTGGAACCGGCACCGCGATGCCCAGCACGGCGGCTACTTCTGGACCGTCGACGACAACGGTCCTCGCGACTCGCGCAAGCAGGGCTACGGCCATGCCTTCGTCCTCCTCGCATCGTCGAGCGCCAAGCTGGTTGGGCACCCGCTCGCCGACCGGATGCTGGCCGACGTCACCGAAATTCTCGACACGAGGTTCTGGGAAGAACGCTTCGGCGCCATCGCCGAGGAGTTCAACGCCGACTGGTCGCCGATCGCGCCCTATCATGGGCAGAACTCCAACATGCACCTCACCGAGGCGCTGATGGCGGCGTTCGAGGCGACAGGCGAGCAGAGCTATCTCGATAAGGCCGAGCGCATCGCGGAGCTGATCATCCACCGCCGCGCGGCGGAGAACGGCTATCGCGTCGCCGAGCACTTCGACGGCGAATGGATGCTCGACAAGGCCTATCTCGGCGACCGGATGTTCCGGCCCCCGGGGACGACGCCGGGCCATTGGCTGGAATGGTCGCGCCTCCTGCTGCAACTCTGGGCCCTCGGCGGCAGGCGGATCGACTGGATGCCGGACGCGGCCGAGGCCCTGTTCGCCCGCGCCATCGACATCGGCTGGGACAAGGACAAGGGCGGCTTCTTCTACAACCTCGACTGGAGCGACCAGCCCGACATGCGGAACAAGCTGTGGTGGCCGGTGAGCGAAGGGGTGGGCGCCGCGGCATTCCTCTCGGACCACCGGCCCAGCGCCTTCCACGAGCAGTGGTACCGCAACATCTGGGACGTCATTGCCCGACATTTCCTCGATGAGGAGCATGGCGGCTGGCACGAGGAGCTGACCGAGGACATGCGTCCCAGCCACACCCTGTTCGTCGGCAAGGCCGACATCTACCACGCCCTGCAGGCCTGCCTCATTCCGCTTTATCCCTCGACTGGCAGCCTCACCAGGGCGCTGGTGACCGAGGCCAGCGCCAAGCCCTGAGGACACCGGGGGGAACAGCATGACCAAGCTGGGCGAAGCGCGCTCGCTGGTGTGGCAGCATGGCGTGGTCAGCGTCGAAAGCCTCGGCGGCATGCTGGGGCCGACACTGTTCGTGCTGCCCGATGGCCGGCAGGTGGCGCCGTTCCAGATCGCGCCGTGGGCGGACGAGCCCGGCGGTGAGGACGTCCCGGCGATCCTCCGACGGCTGCGCGGCGAATGGCCCTGCGTGCCGTTCGGGGCCGACGCCGACCGGCCGGCTGAGGGCAACTGGCCGGGATCGACCGCGGCCGGCGCCGTCGATCCGCTGCCGCACGGCTTCAGCTCCAACAATGACTGGCAGTTCGAGGCCGCCGACGGCGGCAGCATCGCCCTGATGATCGCCTATCCGTCCGACCACCCGATCCGCGGGCTCACCCGGCGCGTCACCCCCGATCCCGCTGCCGCGGCACTCGACTTCGAACTCGCGATCGACGTGCGCGCCGACTGCGTCCTGCCGATCGGCCTCCATCCCTCGTTCCGGCTGCCGCCCCGGCCCGGCGCCATGCGCATCGAGGTCGCCCCGACGACCGCCGGCATGACCTTCCCCGGTCCCGTCGACGCCTCCTCGATCTTCCAGCAGGGCGTGATGCTCAAGCCATGGCACGACGTGCCCTTGGAGGATGGCGGCCGTCTCGATGTCTCGCGGGTGCCCCTCGCCTCGGCGACCGAGGAGTTGGTGCAGCTTCTCGATATGCCGGGCCTGGCGTCGCTGTGGAACAGCGCCGAAGGCTATCGCGTGCGGCTCAGCTGGAACCGCGACCACTATCCGAGCGCGCTGCTCTGGTTCTCGAACCGCGGACGCCGGTTCGCGCCGTGGAACGGCCGGCACCTGGCGCTCGGGCTCGAGCCGATCTGCTCGGCATTCGATCTGGGGCCGCAGATTTCGGCTGCCGACAACCCGATCTCGCGGCGCGGCACGCCGACCGTGCGACAGTTTCGCGCCGGCGAGCAGTTCGTCACCCGCTATCGCATCGCGGTGGAGCCCGCGGAAATCCTCTGAATTCCGACGGGCGCCAGGTTAGCGAGCAAACCGCACGAGGACGGTGCGGATTTCCCGCGGCTCCAGTTCGATGCTCAAGGAGTTGCCATCAAGCGGTAATGCGCTGCCCGGATGCTCGATCGGGTCGGCACTGCGAGCGGCGGCCGGCTTGCCGGTGAAGGTCACGGTCTGGGTCGCCTTTCCGTCGGAGAGGTTCTGCAGCCGCAGCGCCACCCAGCCCTCGTCCTCGCCTGGCTTGGCGGCGACCAGCACGGGCGCCTTGCTGTCGGTGGAAAAGAAGCTGTCGGACATCTTGCCGGCCGGCGCGATGTCGCGCATGGCGACGGGTGGCACCGCCATCTCGGCGGCAAAGCGCGTTGCCGCTGCGGGATCGACCGGACCGGCATGCGTCACCAGCCGGTAGCGCAGCGGGATGCGGCCGCTCTGGCTGGATTTGAAGTTCACCAGCCAGTGGTTGTTGAGGGCCCAGCTCATGATCGTCGGACCCTCGGGATGGAGCGTCCGATCCCACTTGCCGGTGGTGATGCCGCCCAGATGCGCCAGCGGCGCGTCGAGCGGCACGACTGTGACGCCGCGCTCGCCGTCGCTGACATCGACCCAGCGCCCGACCGGGTACCAGTCCTTGGCGGCGCCATCGAGCTGGTCCTTGTTCGGCACCGCGGGGATGCCGTTGAGGTCCAGCATGAAGTTCGCCGCATCGAGGTTGAATGGGAACGCGATGAACACGGCCTCCGCCCCGGGATGCTCGAGTTTGTCGATGCTCCAGTCGACGACTACTGCCTTGGTGTCGGCGTCGAGCGCATAGACGACGCTTGCGGCCGAGACGCCGGGGGCCTCGATGTGGACGGTGATCGAGGCGCGGCCTTCGAAGATCTTGGCGTTGTCGAGCGTCACCTTCGTTGCCGTTTCGCGCCGCCAGGGGGTGTCCTTGTGGCCGGTGAAGAATTCCGGCTTGTCGAAGCTGATGTCGGCGATGGCCAGCCGGTCGTCGGGCGAGTCGACCGTCTCGTAGACGTATTCGCCGGGAACCCAGCCCCGGTATTTACCAGCGAAATCATGCCCTTGCGCCTTCTCGTAGAACTCGGCGATAGCCCCGGTATTGCGGTCGATCCGCAGGCGATAGTGGCTGTTCTCGATGGTGTCGCCGCTGGCCTTGAGGTCGGCGGCTGGGACGCCCTGCTTCAGGTCGAGGAAGGCGTAGCCCATCGGCGGGAGCGTGCCGGCGACGCGGCGAATCTCGGGATAGGGGCGTGGCCCGCCCCAGCTGCTGCGGCGGTTGAAGAAGGTGTCGAGCATCCCCACCGGGGCGGCGCCGCCGCGTGGCTCGGGCTCCTCGACGATGACCTTGCGCTCCCACGGAAGCGTATTGAAAACAAGGACTTGGTCGATACCGGAGGGCTTGAAGGCTTCCCTGGGATCGAGGTTGCCGAGGTTGAAGATGCCTTCGGGGCCCTTGGTGCCGAGGGGGGCGGCCAGGGCGTTCGCGGCCTTGGCGACGGAGCCGTGGCCTTCCATTGCGGCGGTGTAGGCGAAGCCGGCCTTGCGGTTCCATTGCGCCTGGCTGAACAGTGAATGCGGTGCTTCCACCGAGGAATAGGCGCCCCAGGTGTGCTCGTCGAACAGCGTCATCGCCTCGTAAGTGCTTGCAGCTCTTTCAGAATTCCAGCCGCTCTGGCCTTTGCTGCGGCGCCAGGCCTCGAGGCTTTCGCCGATGCCGACGATCTCGTGGGCGGCGCGGTTGACGCCGACCTCGAAGGCCGAGGAACCGACGCCGTCGGCCCAGTGGTCGGTCCAGTCACCGCGCTGCGTGCCGATGACCTGGTCATAATTGCTGTCCAACAAGCGCCCGAAGTCTGTCACAGTGATGAACGCCATCTGAACGTTGGTGCGCTCTTCATTCCAGCGTTTGACGAAATCCGGCATGCGCGCATCGGGCGGTCCGTTGTCGACGCGCACCGGATGGGTCGACTCGCAGTAGAGGAAATCGAAGGGGTAGCTCGGGTCGTTCTCGAGCTCGTCGATCCAGCGCGGCAGCAGCCGGTCGACGAGGTCCCAGTTGCCCAGCCCCGCCTGGCTGCGGCCGAACAGGTAATGGTAGCCGTTCCAGGCCAGCACCTGCTTGCCGCTCGGGCCTTCCCAGCGGAAGGCGCCGGGGAAGGGCTTTGGCCGGGCGCCGCGGATCGGGTTGATCGCCGCCGTGTAGAACTTGATGCCGAGGTCGTGCATCAGGTCGGCATAGAGCCAGGAGACGCCGTTGACGTCGTCCTGCATCGCCGCCTCGACATGGAAGCCGAACTCGTCGCGGATGGCGCGCAGCGGATAGAGGCTGCGGTGCATCTGCTCGACATTGAGCAGCGGCGTCATGTTGTACTGCATGCCGGCGATGTCGATCCGGCCCTGCTCGTGCCAGTGGCGGAACCGGCTGATCTCACCCTTGCCGGCCTGCTTGAGGTACTTGAGGAATGGCCCGGTGGTCTCGATGGTCCAGCGATACTGGGCTGCCGCCGGATAGCCGTCGGTTGCCTCGATCAGGTCGAGGGCCTCTGCGACGAATTCGCCGTGCTGGCGCAGGGCCAGTTCCTGATAGTCGGTGAAGCCGATATCGGTGTGGGCGTGGTTGCAGATGTAGATCGTCTTGATCTTGCTCATCGGTTTCCTCCCCCGTCTTGGGGCTATGCGGGGTAGACGACGACGCGGGTCCAGGCGCGCGGCGCGACGCTGACCTTCACCTCGCCATTGGCCGGCAATGGCTCCAGCACCTCGCCCGAGAGCGACGTGCGATCGGCCCTGGCGGGGGTGAGCGTCCCGGCGCCGATCCTCGCCTCGACCGCCTCCGAGCCCGGGTTGAGCAGCGTCAGCGCCACGCCCGTGCCGTCGGGCTCCATGCGGGTCAGCAGGAGCGAGCCGAGGTCGGTCTTCAGCAGCGTTGCCGCTTCCGACTTCACCGGACCGCGTTCGGCGTAAAGGTGCGCCGCGAGTGGCTGCGAGCGGGCCAGCGCGGCTTGCGCCGATTTCCCCAGCGGCTGCGTCGCACCGGGCAGCAGCCAGAAGCGGAAGCGGATCTCGCCGCCCTGGTCGGCCTGGAAGTTGGTGCTCCAGTAGTTGTTGGTGAGCCAGGCGAGCAGCGCCGGATGATCGCGCACCACCCGCCCGTCGGGATCGCCGAAGCGGCCGAAGGTGAAGCCGCCGATCTGCCATAAAGGCGCATCGGGGGAGGCCACCATCAACTCCCGCTCGCGATCGGCGATGCGGATGAAGCGCTGCGTGGTGATGTAGTGCCGGCTGGCATAGGGCAGTTGCTCGTCATCGAGTTTCACCACCGCGCCGCCGGTCTCGTAGTCGACGCTCCAACCCTCCTTGAGTGCCGTGGGCAGCGGCAGGTAGATGGCGTGCGCGTCGCCGATCGGTTGCTTGGTCACCACTGCTTCGATCTGCAATTCCGGATCGTCCGGCAGCAGCCGGTAGATCACGTCGACCCGGTCGCCGTTAGCCATAACGAAATGCTGGCTGAGCTGGGCGCTGCCGCGCTCGACGACCGCCCGTGTATCGGACAGCGTCGGCTGGTCGCGCTCGGCCTGCCAGTCGCGGTGCCAGGCCTTGTGCCAATCGGGCGACTCGATGTCGACGGTGTCGAACATGTCGGTCCGGATGCCGGACGAGATGCGCTCCATGACCGGCACGCCGAAATGGAGGTTCGGCACGGCCGCACCCGCATACTCGACGCCGTCGAGCGTCAGCGAGGTGACGCCGCCCGACTGCTGGTCGAGCTTGACGGTGACGCGGGTGTTCGACAGCACGCCGTCCTTGGCGCTGAGCTTGTCGGTCGCCGCGGGGGTGACGCCCTCGGCTGGCAGGGTGACGTAGGAAAGCCCCGGCACCGAGATCGGTTTCGTCCAATAGGCGCGTTCGTCGCTCAGGTCCGACATCACCACGTCCTGGCGCTGGATGCGGTGCGAGGACGGGCCCGACGGCACGAGGTCCTCGAGGCCGAAGCCGCGCTTCGGATCTGGGGCGCCGGCGAGCGGCGGCAGGTAGGGTAGCCGCACCGACTGGGTTACCGGGAACGGATGCGGGTTGAAGACCAGCAGGCGCGGCTCGTCGCCACCCGCGTCGATCGCCAGTTGCTCGAGAGCGTCACGGCGCAGCATGCGGGCGACACTGGCGCCTTCGGCGGCGGTGGCGAGCTTCAGCAACTGCTGGGTCCGGGTCTCGGGGGAGTAGGGGTGGCTGATCGAGCGGTCGGCGCCCCAGGTGTGCTCGGCATAGAGCGCGAGCCCGTTGCGGGCCACATCGTGCAGCATGGCGCGGCGACGGGGCGTTTCGCCCGGATGCCAAGATTCGGCGGCCAGCGCCGCATCGAGATCGCGCTGGCCGCGCATGGTCTGCGCCGTCTCGTGCGCCGTGCTGCCGGCGCCGAAATTCCACCAGTCGGTCCAGTCGCCGCGCAGTGTCTGCAGCGTCTCGGCGGGCTGGGCCCGCACCCGGTCGAAGAACTCGCTCAGCGTGCCGAAGCGGAGCTTGATGCCGCCCGACGGCGCGTTGCCCTCGTTGAAGCGGCGGATGAAATCAGGCAGCGCCGGCTGCGGCGAGCCGTTGTCGTGATAGCGGATATTGGTGATCTGCATCATCAGGAAGGGATGCGGGTAGCCGCCATCCTCCCAGCGCTTCGCCCATTTCGGCACCCGGTCGCGTGCATCGTCCATGTCGAGCGGGATGCGGAGGCTGCGGTCCGAGGTCACGCCATAGATGAAGCCGTTATAGCCGGTGATGGTGCGCCCGCCCGGCGCCTGCCAGTTGAAGGCGCGCGGCCACGGCGTCAGCGCATGGCCATAGTGTTCGTTGATGGCCATCGAGATGCCGGTGATGCCGTGGTCGAGCAGCGCATCGACGACGCCCCAGGGCAGGCCGTTGACGTCGGTGTTCATCGCCGAGCGCACCGGGATGCCGAGCTCGCGGAAGAATTTGAGCGGCTTCAGCGTGTCGATGATCATCGAGTGGTCCATCAGCGGCGTCATGTGCCAGCCCATGCCGGCGACATCGAACTGACCGCGCTTCACCGCCGCCATGAACCGGTCGCGGTCGGTGTTGGTGGCATGCTTCCACCAGTCGACGGTGATGCCGGTGACCTCGCAGGTCCAGCGGAACCTCGCATCATCCGGGTAGTCGATGGTCGCCTCGGCAATGTCGAGCGCCTCGTCGATGAACCGGCGATGCAGTTCCATCACCACCGGCTGCGGATGGGTGTAGCCGATGTCGGTGTGGCTGTGATGGACGAACAGGATTTCGTTGATCATGAGACAGCTCGGGGTCGGAGGGAGGTCGGGACTGGCGGCCGCGCTAGAAGGCGGCGAGTTTGACCGACATCGGCGTGCCGATGTCGAAATGCTGCAGCGGATCGGACAGGGTGCCGGCCGCGTGGTCGACGCGGAACAGGGTCAGCCGGTCGGAATCCTGGTTGGCGACGACGAGGTGTTTGCCGGAGGGCGAGAAAGCGAAATCGCGCGGCGTGCGGCCGCCGCTCTTCCACCGGCCGGTCTGGGTGAGCTTGCCGTCGGCGCCGATGCGGAGGCCGAGGATTTCGTCGCAGACGCGGAGGCCGACGAAGAGGTGGCGGCTATCGGGGGAGAGGAGGATACCAGCTGGTTGGACGATGCCGCCATCGAGCGACGGGATGGCGTAGGCGTCGCGCTGCGACAGCGCACCGGTGACCGGATCGACGGCGAGGCTGACCACCGTGGGGATCAGCTCGCTGACCATGAACAGCGCACTGCCATCGGGATGGAAGACGAGATGGCGCGGGCCGAGGCCGGGCGGCAGCGCGAAATCGCGGGCCGGCTGGCGGGTGAGGCTGCCATCGGCGCCGAAGGCATAGGCCACCAGCTTGTCGATGCCGAGATCAGCGACATAGACGACGTCACCCGTGGGCGTCGAGACGACGCAATGGGCGTGGGCGGTGGTCTGGCGATCCTTGTTGGGGCCGCTGCCGGTGTGGCGGACGCTGGCGACGGCCGCGCCAAGCGCGCCGTCGGCCGTGATCGGGAACACGCTCAGCGCCGCGTCCGGGTAGCCCGCGGGGTTGGCGCCATTGTAGTTGGCGACCAGGAGGAAACGCCCGTCCTTCGACAGGCTGGCATGGCACGCTTCGTTGCCGAGGGTGGGTTGCCGGTTGATAGGGGTGAGGGGCCCTGCCCCGACCCGGTAAGCCGCGATGGCGCTCTGGTCGGCGCCGGTGATCTCGCAGGTTGAGTAGAGCACACCGCGTTCGGGATCGGTCACCAGCCAGGCCGTGTCGTCGACGCCGCCGGTCATCTCGACCAGCTTCAGCTCGCCCCGCTCGTCGTCAAATTCCAGCATGCCGATGCCCTGCCCGTTGGCAGCGCCATACTGGGGCATCGGGCGCGTGAGGCTCCCGGTGAATGCATAGATCGGCACGTGAAGCCTCCGCTCCTTGTCGCTTCGCGTCGCCTTGACGGCGACTCTTCCCAGCGGACTTGCCCCTGAGTGAAGCCAATTGACACGACTAGTATGGTAGCTCTACAAATCTTTGGCAAGGGAGGACGATGTCGGTGAACGACACTTCAAAAAACGCATCAAACACCGTGCTGGTGACCGGAGCGGCGATGGGGATCGGCCGCGCCGTGGCCGAGGTCCTGACCGCTGAGGGGAAGCACCTTGTGCTGTTCGACCGGGACGGCGCCACCCTCGAGGCTACCGCCCGCGAGCTCGGCGGCACGCACGCGATCAAGGTGGGCTCGGTGACCAGCCTCGCCGACTGCGAGGCCGCTGTTCAGCTCGCGGTCGACCGCTTCGGCGGGCTCTGCGGCGTCTCGCACAATGCCGGCATCCAGCGCTATGGCGATGCCGTCACCACCAGCCCGGAACTCTGGGCCGAAGTGCTCGACGTCAATCTCACCGGCGGCTTTCTCGTCGCCAAGGCGGCGCTGCCTGAACTGCGGCGCAACAAGGGCGCCATCGTCTTCACCACTTCGGTGCAGGGCATGGCGGCGCAGAAGGGTGCGCTGGCCTACGTGGTCGCCAAGCATGGCCTCATCGGGCTGGTCACCGGCATGGCGATGGACGAGGCGGCGAACGGCGTCCGCGTTCTTGGCGTCGCGCCCGGCTCGGTCGAAACCCCGATGCTGCGCTGGGCCATCAACCTCGATCCGAACCCCGCGGCGCTCGACGAGGAGATCGACGCCATGCACCCGATCGGCCGCCGCGCTCAGCCCCGCGAGATCGCCGAAGTCATCGCCTTCCTCCTCTCGGACAAGGCTTCTTTCATGACCGGGGAAACCGTACGGGTCGACGGCGGCATGCTGGCCCGCATTCCCGGCGCTCCACGGAAAGCCGAGGCCTAGCCCAATGAAGATCGTCGACATCAAGGCCACCACAGTCGCCGTCCCGCTCGAGGCGCCGCTGCGCCACGCCGCCGGCGCCCACTGGGGCCGGTTCGTCCGCACCGTCGTCGAGGTGGTGACCGACGAGGGGATTTCGGGCTGGGGTGAACTGGGCGGCGGCGGCGAGACGGCCGAGAACGCGGTCAAGGGCCTCCTGCCCTATCTCAAGGGCCACGATCCGCTGCAGCTCGAACAGCTGCGCTGGAAGATCATGAATCCGGTGGCGAGCCTCTATAACGCCCGCATGCAGGTGCACGCGGCGCTTGAGATGGCCTGCATGGACGTCGCCGGCAAGGCGCTCGGCATCCGCGCCTGCGACCTGATCGGCGGCGCGCTGCGCGAGTCGATCCCGTTCGCGAGCTACCTGTTCTACCGCTACGCCAACCCTGAGACCGGCTTCGGCGACGAGTTCTCGGCTGAGGCGGTGGTCACGGAGGCCAAGCGCCAGAAGCAGCTCCACGGCTTCAAGACCCACAAGCTGAAGGGCGGCGTTTTCGCCCCCGAGCATGATGTCGAGGTGTTCTCGGCGCTGGCGGAGGCCTTTCCCGGCGACCGCTTCCGGCTCGACCCAAACAGTGTCTGGTCGGTCGAGGAATCGATCTGGGTGGCGAGCCGGATCGAGCATATCCGCAACGACTATTTCGAGGACCCGTGCTGGGGCCTCGAAGGCATGCGGCGGCTGCGGGACCGCATC
Source organism: Devosia sp. (assembly GCF_028290645.1). Lineage (GTDB taxonomy): Bacteria > Pseudomonadota > Alphaproteobacteria > Rhizobiales > Devosiaceae > Devosia_A. The sequence goes on from NZ_JAQGJL010000220.1 coordinate 17,152, forward strand.
TCGATCCCCACCGCGACCAATACGGTGGTGGTGAATTTCGAGCAGCTCGCCGCCTGCATCAAGCACGACGCGGTGGACGTGATCCTCCTCGATACGACGTTCTGGGGCGGGTTGCGGCAGGCCTACAAGGCCGGCCAGGTGCTGGAGACGTTCCAGTTCGGCGCCAGCGTCCATTCGTCGGGGGAACTCGGCATCCAGCTCGCCTCGATGCTGCATCTGGGCGCGGCGCTCCCCAACATGAGCTTCGCCGCCGACGCGCACTACCATCACCTGCTCGACGACATCATCGTCGGCGGCAAGCTGAAATATGTCGACGGCGAGATCGCGCTGCCCAAGGGCCCGGGGCTCGGCGTCGAGGTCGATCGAGACAAGCTTGCCCAGTACGCCGAGCATTTCCGCCGCGTCGGCGGCTACACCTATGACCGTGATCCGCAGCGCCCGGACTGGTACTCGATCCAGCCCGAGATGCGCTACGCCGATCCGGCCGGCAGATAGGAGCGTCGCGCCTTGGCAACCGTCACCCTCCGCGACATCGTCAAGATCTACGGCGAGTTCGTCGCCATCAAGGGCGTCGATCTCGATATCGAGGACGGCACGTTCGTGGTGCTGGTCGGCCCGTCCGGCTGCGGCAAGTCGACCATCCTCAGGATGATCGCGGGCCTCGAGACCATCTCGCACGGCGAGCTCCGGATCGGCGACAAGCTGGTCAACGACCTGCCCTCGCGCGATCGCGGCATCTCGATGGTGTTCCAGTCCTACGCGCTCTATCCGCATATGAGTGTCAAGGACAACCTGGGCTTCGGGCTGCGCATCAGCGGCGTGCCCAAGACCGAGATCGAGCGCCGGCGGGCCGAGGCGGCAACGATGCTGGGGCTCTCGCCCTATATGGATCGCCGGCCCAGCCAGCTGTCCGGCGGCCAGCGCCAGCGCGTCGCCATCGGGCGCGCCATGGTGCGCGAACCGCAGGTGTTCCTGTTCGACGAGCCGCTGAGTAACCTCGACGCCAAGCTCCGCAACCAGACCCGCATCGAGATCAAGAAGCTGCAGCGCCAGCTCGGCGCGACGGTGGTGTTCGTGACCCACGACCAGGTCGAGGCGATGACGCTGGCCGACCGGATCGTCGTGCTCGACGACGGCCGGGTGGCCCAGATCGGCACTCCGCTCGAGGTGTTCGAGCGGCCCGCGAACCTTTTCGTCGCCGGCTTCATGGGCTCCCCCTCGATGAACTTCATCGCGGGTGAAATCGGTGCGGGCCCGGTGATCAAGGCCGCCGGGCTCGAAATCCCGGTGCCGCCCGGGCGCTTCAACCTGCCTGCGGCCGGCACGCCCGTCGTCCTCGGCGTTCGTCCCGAAGATATCGTGCCGGAGGGCCACGGCACCCGACCCGAACTCGGCGCCGATTTCATCGCCGCGGTCAATTTCGCCGAGATGCTCGGCAACGAAAGTCTGCTGTTCGCCGATTTCGGAGACACCGAGATCGTGGCGCGCATGCAGCACCCCCGTGCCCTCGAGCCGAACCAGAACCTCAAGTTCCGGATCGACGGTGCCCGCGTCCACGTCTTCGACAAGCAGAACCAGAACTCGCTGCTCAGATGAACCCGAGCTTCGACAACGACTAAAAAGGGAGAGAGACATGTCGTTACAGAAGACTATGACCATGGCGGGCCTTGCCGCCCTCCTGTCAGTCGGCGCCGCGCAGGCGCAGGACCTGACCCTTTATTCGGACAAGACGGAATGGAACCCCGGCATAACGGCGGTCATGGATGCCGCCGGCAAGGCCGCCGGCGTCACCGTGAAGGTGCAGGACGTCACGCCGACCGACAAGTACCAGGCCTTCATGCAGACCTCGATCGCCGGCAACAACGTGCCGGCCTTCTTCACCTGGTGGAACGGCAACCAGCTGAGCGACCTCGTCGCTACCGGCGTTGCCGCCGACCTCAGCGCCAACTGGGATGCGGCCATCGCCAACGGCGACTACTCCGAAGCGCAGCGCGAACTCGTCAGCGTCGAGGGCAAGCCCTACGGCGTGCTGCTGAACGTCGCCAACTGGGTGGTGTTCTACAATACCAAGGCGTTCGAGAAAGCCGGCATCGCGGCGCCGCCGACGACCTGGGACGAACTGATGGCCGACGCCGACAAGCTGAAGGCCGCGGGCTACGTCCCGTTCAACGGCCCGACCTCGGGTGGCTGGATGCCGTTCATCTGGTTCAGCCAGCTGGTGCTGGGCGGCGATCCGGACGCCTTTGTCGGACTGACCGACGGCACGGTGCCCTATGATGGTCCGGCCGTGCAGAACGCGTTCAAGGTCTGGGGCGACATGTACGCCAAGGGCTACTTCACCGATCCGCGCGAGCAGGACGACCAGAAGTTCTTCGTCGACGGCACCGCCGCCATGTACCTGATCGGCGACTGGCATTCGGGCTCGTTCGCCGAAGCCGGAATGAAGCCGGGCGTCGACTTCAAGACCTTCCTGATGCCCTCGCTGTCGCCCGACGTGCCGCAGTCGGTGATCGTCGAAGCCTCCCCGATCGTGGTCTCGAAGGCCGCGCTCGAGGCCAATCCCGAACTCGGCAAGGCCGTCCAGTCGATGATGAGCGTGGAAGCCTCCAACGAGCTGGGCTCGAAGATCCAGGTCTACAACGGCAACCTCAAGGCTGCTGCGCCGAACGCCACCATCCAGGCCAACAAGGACATGGTGGCTGCCGCCAAGCCCAGGGCACTGGTGCGCTGGTGGGAAGCCGTGCCGTCGCAGATCCAGGGCGATCTCGTCGCCGCCATGGGCGCCTTCATGTTCGATCCGACGCCGGAACAGGCGGCCAAGTCGATGGCAGACATGCAGGCGATCAACGCCGACTACTGGGCAAGCAAGTAACCTCCCGCCGGTCGCGCTTCGGCGCGGCCGGCACCCCTGCCAGCGGAGCCAGAACATGCTCGTCACCGCCTCGGCCCTCCTGAGTCCGGAAGTGTTGAAGGAAGCGCGCCGGCGCGAGCGTCGGGTCGCCTGGCAGCAGACGCGCATCGCCTGGCTGTTCATCGCCCCGGCGGTGATCATGGTGACGCTTTTCCTCCTTACCCCGGTGGTGTTCAACGTCATCCTGAGCTTCACCAAGTGGCAGAAGTTCACCGGCCTCGACCAGTTCGCCGGCTTCAACAACTACGCGCGCCTGTTCCGGGTGCCGTACTTCTCGGAGGCCCTGGGCAACACTGCCATCTGGGTGGTCGGAGCGGTCATCTTTCCGCTCGCGGTCGGTCTCGGGCTGGCGCTGCTGCTGCGCAACATTCCGTTCCAGGAAACCTTCAAGAGCCTGTTCTTCCTGCCTCGCGTGCTGGCGCCGACCGCGGTAGGTGCGATCTGGTACTATGTCTATGCGCCGCGCGGCGTGCTCAATTCCACCATCTCGGGCATCTCGGGCTCGCAGTTCGATTTCGGCTGGCTCTATTCGCCCGAAACCATCACTGGCTCGGTGATCGTCACCTTCGTCTGGCAGACCCTCGGCATCACCATGGTGCTGCTGCTGCTGGGGCTCGCCGCCATCCCGAGGGATCCGGTGGAGGCGGCGCGCGTCGATGGCGCTTCGGGCTTGCAGATCTTCCGCCACATCATCTGGCCGCTGCTGCTGCCCACGGTCCTCGTCGTCACCATCCTCAACGTCGCGGCGGGCTTCACCACCTTCGACCTGCTCTGGGTGATGGCAAGTTCCTTCCCCGGCAAGCGCACGCTCTCGCTGGCCGTCTACATGTACTACGAGTCCTTCTCCAACGGCGCCTGGGCCTATGGCTCGGCCGTAGCCGTGGTGCTGGGCGCCATGGTCATCACGGTCAGCGCACTGCTCGCCGTCGTGCAGGCGCGCGTCGCCCGAAACATCCGCTAGGACAGCTCCGATGGCCGTGGACATCACCGACCGCACCTTCGTCGACGGGCTGATCGCCAAGGAGCGCCGCGCCCAGCGCAGCGGCGGGCGCTGGCTGGTCGTCCCGATCCTCGTCCTCACCATCGCCTACCTGACGCCGCTCTATTACCTGTTCGTCACGGTGTTCAAGACCACCGAGGAATACGCCAAGAAGGGCGTACTCGAGCTACCGGAATCGCTCGCCCCGATCGTGGGCAACATCGCCCAGGCATGGAGCATCGCGAACCTGGGCAATGCCTCGCTGAACTCCTTCAGCTATGCCCTGGTCGGGGCAGCGGTTGCCGTCGCCTTCGCCGCTGCCGCCGCCTACGGCATGACGAGGCTCAACCTGATCGGCGCCAACGACTCCGGCAGTTCGAGCACGCCCTTGCGGGCAAATACCTGCGAGGTCTTGAAGATGGTGACGAACAGGTAATAGAGCGGCGTCATGTAAGCGAAGGTCAGCG
>NZ_JAQGJL010000014.1 GCF_028290645.1 Devosia sp.
ATCAGGCGGTTCCAGGTTTCGAGGCCTGGTTCGGAATCCGGCCCGAGGTGACGCCCGACCTCCGCGCCAAGGTGGAGTCGACGCTTTGACGTTGAAGCTGGGCCTCACCGGTTCGATCGCCACCGGCAAGTCGACCGTGCTCCAGGCCTTTGCTGACCTTGGTATCCCGACTTTCTCCTCCGACGACGCGGTGCACGAGCTCTACCGGGGCGCGGCCGTAGCGCCGGTAGAGGCGGCCTTTCCCGGGGTCGCCGTGGAAGGGGTGATCGATCGGGAAAAGCTCAGTCGGCATCTTGTGGGTCATCCAGCACGGTTGAAACAACTGGAGGCCATTGTGCACCCGCTGGTGCGGGCGGGGATAAAGCGCTTCCTCGCCGAGGCCGAAGCCCGCGGCGAGCCCATCGCGGTGGTCGATATCCCGCTATTGTTCGAGAACGGCGTCGACTGGGGACTCGATGCTGTGATCGTCACCGTCGTCGACGAGGCCGAGCAGCGCCGCCGTGCCCTTGCCCGTCCAGGGATGACGGTGGATAAGCTCGAGGCCATCCTTGCCCGCCAGCTGCCGCAGGCTGAAAAGGTCAGGCGCGCCACCTACATCATCGACACCTCGGCCTCGATCGCAGCGACCCGCCACGAGGTCGCCCAATTGGTCGACAAACTGCGTGCGGAGCCCCAAGCCAGCCCATGAGTCGCGAGATCGTCCTCGATACCGAAACCACCGGCCTGTCGCCCGCGATGGGCGACCGCGTCGTCGAGATCGGCTGCGTCGAGCTCATCAACCACATCCCGACCGGCCGGCATTTCCACATCTACCTAAACCCCGAGCGCGACGTGCCCGACGAGGCGTTCCGCGTCCATGGACTCTCCACCGAGTTCCTGCGCGACAAGCCGCGCTTTGCCGCCGAGGCCGACAATTTCCTCGAGTTCATCGGCGATGCGACGCTGGTCATCCACAACGCGCCGTTCGACATGGGCTTTCTCAATTTCGAGCTCGAAAAGCTCGGCCGGCGGCCCCTCGCCAACGAGGTGATCGACACCGTGATGGTGGCGCGCGAGCGCCATCCGGGCGCCCGCGTCAGCCTCGATGCGCTCTGCAAGCATTATGGCGTCGACAATTCCAAGCGCACCCTCCACGGCGCGCTGCTCGACAGCGAGATCCTCGCCGATGTCTATCTCGAGCTCATCGGCGGGCGCCAGGTCACCCTGACGCTCGATGCCGAGACGCATATCGAAATGGGGATCAACGTGAGCTTCACGCCGGCCCGCCAGCGGCCGAGCCCGCTCCCCCGGCGGCTGACCGACAGCGAGTTCGAGGCGCACCTGAAGCTCGTCGGCACGCTGGGCGCCGACGCCTTGTGGAACAGCTATTCGGAACTGGCAGCGGCCGAGTAGCCGCTGCGTGACGCCGAGCCTAGTTGGTCGGCGTACCCGGAGCAGGGGCACCGGCGCTCTGCTGCGCCTGGAGATTGCGGACGTTCTGGATATAGAGCGCGGCGAAATCCACCGGCTCCATCATCAGGGGCGGGAAGCCGCCGAGCTGCACGACGGTGGCCAGCACATGGCGGGCGAACGGGAAGATCATCCGCGGGCACTCGACCATCAGCAGTTGCGGCAGCTGGGCCTCGGGCACGTTCTTCACCCGGAACACGCCGCCATAGACCATCTCGACGTTGAAGAGCACGTTGCTGTCGCGCTCGGCCTTGGCGTTGAGGCTGATCTCGACGGCGTAGAGATCGTCGGCCTGCTTCTTCACCCCGACATTGATGCCGACGCTGAAGGTGGGATTGGCGCCACCGAGCAGCACCGAGCCCGGCGCACCGGGATTCTCGAAGCTCAGGTCGCGGGTATACTGCCCCACGAGGCTGTAGCTGGGCGCCGTGCTGGCGTTCGCGGGTACGGGCCCTGCCGGGTTCTCTTCAGCCATAATCGAAATTCCTCGAGCTTTCGGTCGGCGCGCTGGCTAGCACCTTTGGCCCTCTGCCACAAGCACGGCCCCTATCGGCGGGGCCGCCACTCGTCGGAATCGAGATCGATCGTGCCTTCCTCCACACGCTCCTGCCCGAAGCCGGGAGCACTGCGGGCAGTGGCCGCGACCACTGTCACTTTCGACTTGAGATAGGCATAGATCGCGCTGCGTACCGGCGGGATCAGCAGCAGGATGCCGATGAGGTCGGTGAAATAGCCCGGCAACAGCAGCAACAGGCCGGCGAGGCCGACCAGCATCGCATCGGCCAGCGCCCGCGCCGGCAATTGCCCGCGCCCCACCGTCGAGCGGATCTCGTTGATCAGCGACAGGCCCTGGTGCCGGATCACCAGCGAACCGATGATGGCCGTCGCCAGCACCCCCGCCAGCGTCGGCCAGAGCCCGATGGCATTGCCGATCACCACGAAGAACGCGATCTCGATCAGCGGTACGACAAGAAAGACCAGGAACAACAGGCGGCCCAACGGCTAACCCTTTCGAAAGCGCTGCGTCATAAAGGTCCCGCCGGACCCTCAGCCAAACGTGAACTGGTTTCCGGCTGAGCGTTTCCCTATATATAGGGCACATTCCCGGTTTCCCCATCCCGTGGGCTGCCGGGCGCCCTTTCCCCTTGGCGCGAGTAGCACTTCAGATGGATGAATTCTTCGATATCCCCACGCTCATCGTCATCGGCCTGGCGATCGTCGTGCTGTTCCGTCTGCGCCAGGTGCTCGGCACCCGTACCGGCCGCGAGCGTTCGCCGCTCGAGCGCCAGCGCGAGGCGGCGCCGGTCAAGGCCGGCGATGAGACCGTAGTGCCGATGCGCCCGCGTCCGATCGTCGAGAGCAGCGAGGACCAGGAGCGCCACGTCCGCAAGGTCGACGCCGAGATCGTCCAGTTCGCCCACGGCGACGACAAGGTCGCCGCCGGGCTGAAGGCCATCGCCGACGCCGATCCGGGCTTTACCCCCAAGAGCTTTATGGAAGGCGCCAAGGCGGCCTACGAGATGATCGTCACCGCCTTTGCCGCCGGCGACCGCCAGACGCTGAAGAACCTGCTTGAAAAGGACGTCTATGACGGGTTCGAGCGCGTCATCAAGGATCGCGAGGCGGCCGGGCACAAGATCGATTTCACCTTTGTCGGCCTGCCCCGGATCGAGATCTCCGAGGCCGAACTCGACAAGCGCAACGCCAATGTCACCATCCGCTTCCACGCCGAGGTGGTCTCCGCCACCCGCGACAAGGACGGCACGCTGATCGAGGGCAACGCCGACCAGGTGACCAACATCGCCGACGAATGGACCTTTGCGCGCAACCCCAAATCGCGCGACCCCAACTGGAAGCTCGTCGCCACCAGCCAGCTCGAATAGCCGATCGCGCGCGGGGGCACAGCGATGGGCAAGCGCCGGGCTAACGGGAAGGGCATGCTGCCCGACTGGCATCTTTGGCTCGAGGTATCGCAGACGGTCTCGCCGCTGCGGCCGCCGCGCCAGATCGTCGACCTCGAGTCGGAGCCCTTGCCGATCCCGGCCGCCCCGGTGCCCAATCGGCACCGCCGGCTGGTGCCTGTCATGCCGCCCTATCAATCCGACGGGCGTCCGGGAAAAAGGCCGCGCCCCGGGATCGAACCCAACCTCAAGCAGCGCCTGCAGCGCGGCCGGGAGGAGATCGACGGCACGATCGACCTGCATGGCATGCGCCAGGTCGAGGCCCACGCCGCCCTCAGCCGCTTCATCCATGCCCGCTCGGCCCGCGGCGATCGCACGCTGCTGGTCATCACCGGCAAGGGGCTGAAAAAGCTGGGCGACGATGCGGCGGTGATCGTCGAGCGCGGGGTGCTGCGGGCCATGCTGCCGGTCTGGCTCTCCGAGCCCAACCTCGCGCCACTGGTCGCCGGCTGGGACAGTGCGGCGCAGGGCCATGGCGGTGACGGCGCCTTCTACGTGCGCCTGCGGCGGGAGCGGGATTACCGATGACACCACTCGGCCTCAAGCTGCGCGCCATGCGCGACGAGCGCGGCGTGACCCTCAAGGAGATGGCCAAGGCGCTCCGCGTCTCGAGCGCCTATCTCAGCGCCCTCGAGCACGGTCGCCGCGGCAAGCCCACCTTCGCGCTGCTGCAGAAGATCATCGCCTATTTCAACGTCATCTGGGACGACGCCGAGGAGCTGCAGCGCCTCGCCGAAATGAGCGACCCCAAGGTCAGTATCGACACCGCCGGCATGCCGCCCGAGGCCACCGAGCTCGCCAACCGGCTGGCCCGGGACATCGGCAGGCTGGCGCCGGAGGACCTGAGCTATTTCAGCAACGAGATCGCCCGGCGCCTGAAGTAGCGCCTGCCGCCGTAACGGCCGGGATTACAGCACGAACCGGCTGAGGTCGGTGTTGGCCGCCATTTCGCCGATGCGGCCCTCGACATAGGCCTTGTCGATCCGGATCGTCTCGCCGGATTTGTCGGGGGCATCGAACGAGATGTCCTCGACCAGCCGCTCGAGGATGGTGGCAAGCCGGCGCGCCCCGATATTCTCGACGCTGGAATTGACCATCACCGCCGCATCGGCGATCGCCTCGATCGCGTCCGGGGTGAAATCGAGGGTCAGCCCTTCGGTCTTCATCAGCGCCACGTACTGCTTGATGAGGCTCGCGTCGGTGTCGCTCAGGATCCCGATCAGGTCCTCGCGGGTCAGCGCCTTGAGCTCGACCCGGATCGGCAGCCGGCCCTGCAGCTCGGGCAACAGGTCCGACGGCTTTGCAACCTGGAAGGCGCCCGAGGCGATGAACAGGATGTGGTCGGTCTTCACCGGCCCGTACTTGGTCGAAACGGTGGTGCCTTCGATCAGCGGCAAGAGGTCCCGCTGCACGCCCTCGCGGGAGACGCCCCCGCCATAGCCGCCTTCGCGGTTCACGATCTTGTCGATCTCGTCGATGAAGGCGATGCCGTGGTTTTCGACGAGGTCGACGGCTTCCTTGTTGAGCTGGTCCTGGTCGAGCAGCTTGTCGGCCTCCTCGGCCAGGAGCGGCGCATGCGCGTCCCTCACCTTGACCTTGCGCTTCACCCCGCGACCGCCAAAGGCCTTGCCCAGCATGTCCTGGATGTTGATCACGCTGGCGCCCGGCATGCCGGGGATCTCGAAGCCGCCCGGATTGCCCGAGGGCTGCATCTCGATCTCGATGTCCCGGTCGTCGAGCTCGTTGGTGCGAAGTTTCTGGCGGAAGCTTTCGCGCGTCGACGGCGTGGCGGACGAGCCGACCAGCGCATCGAGCACCCGCTCCTCGGCATTGTGATGGGCCTGCGCCTGCACTTCGCCGCGCTTCCTGTCGCGCAGCAGCGAAATGCCGGCCTCGACGAGGTCGCGGACGATCTGCTCGACGTCGCGGCCGACATAGCCGACCTCGGTGAACTTGGTCGCCTCGACCTTGATGAACGGCGCCTGGGCGAGCTTGGCAAGGCGGCGGGAAATCTCGGTCTTGCCGACGCCGGTCGGCCCGATCATCAGGATGTTCTTGGGCGTCACCTCGTCGCGCAGGTCGGCGGGCACGCGCTTGCGCCGCCAGCGGTTCCTCAACGCCACGGCGACGGCGCGCTTGGCGTCGTGCTGGCCGACGATGAAACGGTCGAGTTCGGAGACGATTTCGCGGGGAGAAAACTCGGTCATGCCGTCCAGATAGGATGTCCTA
>NZ_JAQGJL010000244.1 GCF_028290645.1 Devosia sp.
TTGCCATCGAGGAAGTCGCGGTGCGTGCCCGCAGCAATGGCAAGGGACCGCGCCACGTGATCTGGTTCGCGACCAAGCGCTAGCCGTCGCCAATCATTGCCTGGATCCGCCCGGCGATCCGTTCGCCGTCGCCGCTTATTCTGAGAAGTTTGAGCCGCGACGCCTCGCCGGACGCGATCGTTACATCCGATCGCCGAACGCCAAGGCGCTTGCTGAAGAAGGCAATCAGCGCGGCATTGGCGGCGCCGTCGACCGGCGGCGCAGCGACTCGAACCGACAGCGCGCTGCGGCCGTCGGGCATCACCATCACGGTGCCGAGCGCGGTCTTCGACGCTTTCGGCGTGGCCCGCACCGCCAGGGTCACCGATCCCTGCTCGACGACCATTGCGGCAAGCACCCCAACGGTGGATGGCGCCAGCTTCGTCACGACCTGATGCCGATGGCAACGATCGGGACAAGCACGTCTGCCATTGAAGATTCCTCCATCGCCGGCCTGCGACCTTTCCTTGAGCCCCGAGTTCGGCGGCGATCGTATCATTCGCCCTCCGCTCAGCGATCTCCTCCCTGAGTGTGCCCGGACGCTGGCCGAGATCATAGGCCCCGCCCCTCGGCGAGGTCGACGCGACGATCGAGCTCTGCCGTGCCCGCACCTCAGGCAGCCTGGGCAGAAGCCTGGCGATGTCGCCCTCGTTCGTCCTCTGATGCGGCATGACCGGCCTGACCGCCGGCTTGCGTCGCAGCGCCGATCGGCCCATCGCGCGGTGATGGATCTCGACGATTTGCTGCAGCATTATTTCGGCTCGGCCGATATCGCCACACTGGACGAGCCGGCGCTGGAGCGGGCGTGCGAGCGCATCGCGATCGATTTCGGTACCGCGCGCGATGGCGGCCGCAGGTTCGCGCTCTGGGCGCTGCTCCACGCACTCGGCAGCGCGCCCGACCCGGCGACGGCGTTCAAGGACCCAGCCGAACGCAAGGCGGCGGAAGATTATGCCTGGGCAGCCGAGCGGATCGGCCGGGACTGACCGGCGCGCCAGTCAACCCGTCCGGCCGGCCGGGACGCCGCGATCACCCCGCGTTCAGCGTTGAGACATCGCGCATCTGTACCAGCCCTGCAGATGCCCGACCCATATCGAAAGCCCGTGATCGAGCGCGTGCTCGAGAGCTTCCTGTTCAATGCCCGCTGGCTGATGGCGCCTTTCTATCTCGGCTTGGTCGTGGCGCTGGTCGCGCTGCTGGTGGTCTTCGTCGGCGAGCTGGTCCACGAGCTGCCGAAGCTCCTGACGATGAATGCCGAGGATGCGATCCTGCTCGCGCTGTCGCTGATCGACCTGTCGCTGGCCGGCAACCTGATGCTGATCGTGATCTTCTCGGGCTACGAGAACTTCGTCTCGAAGATCGACACGGGCGACGACGAGGACCGGCCGGCCTGGATGGGCACGGTCGACTTCTCCGGCCTGAAGATGAAGCTGATCGCCTCCATCGTGGCGATCAGCGCCATCGCGCTGCTGCGCGCCTTCATGCGGCTCAGCGAGGGCGCGGTGATCGAGGACCGCACCCTGGCCTGGCTCGTGGGCATCCACGTGACCTTCGTGGTCTCGGGCGTGCTGCTGGCGCTGATGGACCTCCTCGCCGGCAAGGTCACCAAGCACTGACGCCGCCGGCTTAGAACGGCAGGATGCTGCGCTTGCGGCTATAGGCCAGGTAGCCGACGTTGGCGCCGAGCCTGAGGCCCACGCCCGCGCGGATCGGCGCGAGGGTGACGCCGTTGGCCTTCTGGTAGTTCACGCCCAGGCCGCCCACGAAGTAGGCCGAGCCCTCGACGCCCGGGAAGCGCTGGAAGATGACCTCCGGCTCCTGCAGGTCGTAGCAGAGGGTGAAGACGCGACTGGCGTTGCCGCCGAAGTCCCAGCCGATCGAGGGGCCCTGCCAGAACACCTCGATCGGCTCCCGGCCCTTCATGTAGAGCAGGCCGCGGCCGTAGCGGGCGCCGATGCCGATGGCGCCGGAGCCCTCCTCGCCCGCGATATAGGCGGTGGGCCGGCCGTTCTTGGAGAAGACCTTCTCCACGGCCCCGCCCGCCGCTTCCGCCGTCACCCCCATGAAGTCGGAGACATTGTTGACGATCTCCTCGCGGGAATAGGGCTCGGCCTTTGACTGGGCCGGATAGTTGGGGGTCTGGTTGGGCGGCGGCAGGCCCTCGGTCGGCGGCGCGGCCGCTTCCTGGGAGGGTTGCGCCTGCGCCAGGCCCGCGGCGGCGAAGGTGACAGCGCCGGAAATGATCAGGGTTCGACGGTCCATGGGCGTCATCTCTCCTCGAAGTTCCAACCAGCTCCCGCCCAGGACCAGTCAATGCTGCAGGCCAGTTTAACGCAGGATTAACCGTGATGCGCGCGACGCGACGCCGCGCACCTCGCTAAGGCGCCGGAATGTGCTAGACGCACGCCCCATGACGACCCCGCTTTCGCGTATCCGCAACTTCTCCATCGTGGCGCACATCGACCACGGCAAGTCGACGCTCTCCGACCGTCTCATCCAGGAGACCGGCGGCCTGACTCAGCGCGAGATGACCGAGCAGGTGCTCGACAACATGGAGATCGAGCGCGAGCGGGGCATCACCATCAAGGCCCAGACCGTCCGCCTCAACTACAAGGCCGACGACGGCGAGACCTATGTCCTGAACCTGATGGACACCCCCGGCCACGTGGACTTCGCCTATGAGGTCTCGCTCAGCCTCGCCGCCTGCGAAGGCTCGATCCTGGTGGTCGACGCCAGCCAGGGCGTCGAGGCCCAGACGCTGGCCAACGTCTACCAGGCCATCGACAACAACCACGAGATCGTACCGGTGCTGAACAAGATCGACCTGCCGGCCGCCGAGCCCGAGC
>NZ_JAQGJL010000257.1 GCF_028290645.1 Devosia sp.
AAAATCAAAAGTTGCGAATCAGCGCTGCCGAAACCCGTTCAGGTTCGGCTCACAAGTGGTTCACGTCAGTGGCAAAGCCGGGGCGAAACCGCGGCTAGTCGCCTTCGCCGGGCTTTTCCGAGAAGTACTTCTCGAACTTGCCCTCGACCCCGTCCCACTCCTTGGCGTCGACCGGCGCCTCCCGCTTTTCCGTGATATTGGGCCAGGCGGACGCAAATTTGCTGTTGATTTCCAGCCACTTGTCCAGCCCGCCCTCAGTGTCCGGCTTGATCGCCTCAGCCGGGCACTCCGGCTCGCACACGCCGCAGTCGATACACTCGTCGGGGTGGATGACGAGCATGTTCTCGCCCTCATAGAAGCAGTCGACAGGACAAACCTCGACGCAGTCCATGTACTTGCACTTAATGCAGTTGTCCGTGACGATATAAGTCATAGCTCGCGAGCGTTCCTGCTCAGTTGGTCGGGCCGCTGGGTCTTTCAGCCGGGCGCGGGCAGACGGGCACCACACCTAGGCCGGTGCTAGCCCTTTTTACCAGTGATCGCAAGGGAGAGGGCAGTCACGCTTTGTCTGATTGCCCGGCTGGTTGGCCAATTTATCCTCTCTCCGCTGGGAGGAGCTAACATCAGCGGGTTGAGACAAGGCCCGGGGAATATTGAGCAGACAAGAGGTGTACAAACTGAACGATATTAGGCCAAAACGTTCAGTCCGTTGACTGGCAGCCTAGTCCTCGCCGTCCCTCAGCCGATCCGTATCCCGCCGTTCCTTCTTCGTCGGCCGGCCGCTACCGGGCTCTCGTCCAGCGTGAACGGCCGGAGCCTCCTCGCGCGGCACGGGCGGTGGGGAGAGGTCTTCGTACAGCAGGGCGGCTTCTGGTGCCGGTCCCCGCCGGGTCCCGGGGTCGAGGATGCGCCAGACCAGTAGGCGGGTATGCACCGTCATGGTCAGCACATCGCCGGCGCCGACCTTATGGTCGGAGCGGTCGGTGCGTTCGGAGTTGACCCTGACGGCGCCGGTCTCGATCAGCTTCTGCGCCAGGGTGCGGGATTTTACCGCACGCGAGAAGAACAGCCACTTGTCGAGCCGCTGCTTCTCCAAGCGCTAGTCCGCCGTATTCATTCGGACTTGGGGTTCCGCAATGCCGCGAGCGCGGCCCAGGGCGAGTTCGGATCGAGCACGGCGGGCTTGCGGTCCTCGCGCGGCCGGTGTTCCTTCCAGTCCTCGCGGGGCTTGTCGAAGCGCTTGCTGCCACCGGGCTTGCCCTTGTTCTCGAAGGGCTTTGCAGGGGCGCCGGGGTTTGGGCGCTGGCCGTCGCGACGGCCCTCGAAACGCGGACGTGGCTTATTGTCAGCACCTTTGTCGGCGCCTTCGGGCGGGCCGGGGCGGCGGAAATTGCGCTGCGGACGCGCGGTCTTCTCGCCTTCAGCCGCCGGGGCCTCGGCGCCGTCGGCGCGCTGGCCACGATTGCGCGGGCCGGCATGGCGCTGGTTGTCTGGCCGGCGGCCGGCCGGGAACCAGATTTCGTCGAATTCGGGCTCGGCGGGCTTGCTCTCTTCGGCGGGGGCGGGAGCGCCAAGAGCCGCGGTCGCGGTCTCAAGTGTCGCGGCTTCGGCGGCCGGAGTGGCCTCCGCGGCGCTGCCCTCGACTGCATCGGCCGCCGCTGCGTTGACCGCCGCTTCTTCGGCGTCCGCGGCAGGCACGTCTGCCGGAGTTTCGGCGACAGGTGCCACTTCGACGGGCGCGGCCTCTACGGACGCGGCTTCAACCGCGGCTGCCTCGATGGGAGTGTCGGTCGCTGCAGCCTCTGCAGGAGCCTCAACCGGCGCAGCCTCAGCCGGCGTGTCAACCGATGCAGTGTCCACGGCGGGTGCTGCCACAACCTTAGGCGTGCGGCGGACGCGATAGCCGAGCGAATTGAGGATCGAGGCGAAATCCTCCCCGGCGGTGCCGAGGAGCGAGGTCATCTCGACCGTGACGCGGAAGCCGTTGCCTTCGGCGGCGCCGGTGGGCAGTTCGCCCTGGTGGGTCACCGGATTGAGGGCGATCAGCGGCCGGATAATGTCGGCGAGACGTTCGAGGATATCGACGCGTACCGCCCTGCGGCCGGCGACCTTGAAGCCCGCCAGTTCGTACAGCTTGGGGTTCACTTCGGGATCGATGAGGAAGCTGGTGCGCCCCGAGAGCACGATATGCGGTAGCTCGCTGACGCCCGGCTGGCGCACGCCGCCATGCTTCAGCGCATAGAGAATCAGCGCCAGTTCGCGCGGCGCCGGCTTCAGGCTCTGCGGCACATAGATGTGGTAGGCGCCGAACTTGACGCCGAGTTTCCTCAGCTTGCCGCGCACATCCTGGTCGAGGCCCTTGACCTCTTCGGCCACTGCGCTGCGCGGCAGGATGCCGAGGTTCTCATAGAGCCGGTAGGCCACGCCACGCGCCGCCCCTTCGAGGTCGGCCGGGGCTTCAAGCGCCAGGACGCTCTCGAGTTGGGTGTTGACGAGGTGGCGGAGCCAGAGGTTCAGCCGGTCCTGCACGCGTTCGAGGTCGGGGCCCGAAAGGCTCTCGTCGGCGAGGATGATGAGCCGCGGGGTGAACAACTGTTCCCCCTCGACGAGGTTGGCGACCACCTGGCCGCGCCAGCGTACATAGCCGTCGGTCGCGAGCACGAACTCTTCGTTCGGCGCCCCGGCGACGCGGTCGGCGCGCTTGGCGATCTCGGGGGCGACGACCTGGCTCGCTGCCGCAGCCACCCCCTTGGCGTCGCCGCCCTCGGACCGGGCTAGGGTGAAACGGAAACCTTCGATGGAGCCGATCAGGTGACCCTCGAGGCTCACTTCGCCGCGGTCGTTGATTTCAGGCGATACCATATGCTTGTCTCTCAGGTGGCGCATCAGCACGCTGGTGCGACGGTCCACGAAGCGTTGCGTCAGACGCTCGTGCAGGGCGTCGCTCAGCCGGTCCTCGATGTCTCGGGTCTTTTCGCGCCAATGTGCGGGGTCTTCAAGCCAGTTCTTGCGGTTCGCGACGAAGGTCCACGTACGGATCTGCTTGATCCGGTTGCTCAGCGTGTCGATGTCGCCTGAGACATTGTCGCAGAACCGCACCTGCTCGGCAATCCAGTCGGCATCCACATGGCCGTGCCGGGTGAGGTCGAGATAGATGCGGGTGATGATCTCGCCGTGCTGCGCCGGCGAGATATCGCGGTAATCGGGGATGCCGCAGCACTCCCAGACGAGCCGCACCGCCGCCTCGCCCTTCGCCGCAGCACCGGCTTCGTTGCGGGCCAGGAACTCCAGCGCATGCTGGTCTGTGGCCACAGGGACGCGGGTCAGCACCTTGACCTTGGGGGCCTGGTCGAGGCTGGCGCGCAAATCCTCGATCGATGAAAAATCCAGCTCGGCGTTGCGCCATTGCACCACGCGCACCGGTTCGAAGTCGTGGCCTTCGAGCCGCTTGATCAGCTCCTCGTCGAAATCGGGCGCGTTGCCGGTGACACCGAAGGTGCCGTTATGCATGTGGCGGCCGGCGCGGCCGGCGATCTGGCCAAACTCGGCCGGGGTCAGCTGCCTCGTCTGGTGGCCGTCGAACTTGTGGTCGTCGGCGAAGGCCACGTGATGGACGTCGAGGTTGAGCCCCATGCCGATGGCATCGGTGGCGACGAGAAAGTCGACATCGCCGTTCTGGTACATGTCGACCTGGGCATTGCGGGTGCGGGGGCTGAGCGCGCCCATCACCACTGCAGCACCGCCACGCTCGCGCCGGATCAGCTCGGCGATGGCATAGACCTGGCTCGCCGAGAACGCGACGATCGCCGAGCGCTTGGGCTGGCGCGAGATCTTCTTCGATCCCGCATAGAGCAGCTCGGAAAAACGTGGCCGATAGATGATCTCGGCGTCGGGCAGCAGCGAACGGATGAGCGGCGCCATGGTGGCTGCGCCAAGCAGCAGGGTCTCGCTGATCCCGCGGGCATGCAGCAGCCGATTGGTGAATACGTGGCCGCGGTCGAAATCGGTCGCCACCTGGATTTCGTCGACCGCCACGCATTCGACCGGTACGTCGAGTGGCATGGCCTCGACGGTGCAGACCCAGTAGCGCGCCTTGGGCGGGACGATCCGCTCCTCGCCGGTCACCAGCGCCACATATTGGGCGCCGATCCGGTCGACCACCTTGTGATAGACCTCGCGGGCCAGCAACCGCAGCGGAAGGCCGATCATTCCCGACCGGTGCGCGAGCATCCGTTCGATGGCGAAGAATGTCTTGCCCGTGTTGGTGGGCCCAAGGATCGCCTTGAGCGAGGAGACGTAAGACGAAGTCATTGCGCTCTATTTAGGTGATCAATCGCCAACAAACGAGTGTCTCGTGGAGGAACAATCCGGGCACAGTTCCCACCCTCACGTTAACCACCGGTACGAACGGGGAACAAACCGGAAAGGAATCGGCTGCGACTCGGAAATCCGCCTTTGTTCACCACTGCATATGGTGGGCGGTTCAGCCTCAAGCCGCTAACCGGACATTGTGCGTGACGGGTCGACCGATTTCCCCCGGATTCGTCTTCAGCGAGGTTGCCGAGAGGTTAATTTTGCCCGTTTTGGCAGCTGAATCAGCCGAGTGTGAACGGCAGGTAAAGCGTTCGGTTGCAAAGATTTTTTGGAGCTTCACAGGTCGCTGCCCGGAACGCCGGGGTGTGGCCTCGCGATCTTGGCAAAATAGCCATTGACCGTACCGGAATGACACGAAGATTTCGGTAACGTTCGATTAACCATGATTTTCGCCGCCCGGCCGGCAGCCCCGCTTTGGAGGCGTGCCGGCACGAGGGGCCACAGGTCTGTTGCCGGTGGTCCGGGGGCGCGAATATCGCGAGGGCAGGGGAGGCCTGCCGTCGCGAGCATCGATCGGAGATTAGGCCGCGCGGCTTGAATGCGTGGTGAGGCGGCCGTTTAGCCGGCATTCATCGCGGCAGGGGCAGCGCCTACTGCTGGAGCTCGGTCAGCA
>NZ_JAQGJL010000266.1 GCF_028290645.1 Devosia sp.
GACGCCCTTGAGGAGTTGTTGGCGCAACTCGGCGGGAATGTGATACTCGCCGCCGACGTTTCGCAATGCGCCTCGGTCCGTCAAATGCTGCAAGGCTCGGCGCAACTCGATTCCACGCATGCCGGACCACCGTAAGACCATCGCTGCCATCTGTTGACGAAAGCCCCACCGGAACGTCGCAAGTGGCCGCAAGATGAGTTTGTCCTCAGGGCTCAGATTGGGAAGAGGGGTCGCCGTCGGCGTCGCGCCGTCGTTTAGCAGCACGATCCTTACTAAACCTAAAGCCTCGCGCAACTCCATGTGTTCGTGCCGGACCGGCGAAACCTTTAGCGCATCCCCCAACCGCAGGCGATCGATGATCGGCGTTACGGCCAGTGGGCGGTGGGCAGGATTCCGGTCCTTGATCTCGTCGTAGCTCTCGTCAAAGCGGCGTGATTCCACCAGGACGACGAGGTCGGGAGCGCGGTGGCTCGGCCGTTGCTCGTCGGGCAGGTAGCCATTTAGGGCTCTCACAATCTCTTCGGTCGCATGCTCGCTCGTCGGCGCATGCCGGAACCGCTCGAATTCGTCAGCCGGCGCTCCGATCAGCCGCCAGAGGTTCCTCCAGAATGAGCTGTCTTGCTCATCGCTCGTCGCGCGGATGAACGACCATGAGAGCCCGGGTGGGGTGCGCCTGGTGATGTGAGGGATGAGTGTGGTGTTAATGTGCCACAGCGCCGATGCGACGGCAGAGGGAGTGACGCCGGAGAGTTCTAAGACCGGCCCGCTACTCTCGCGGAACGCGCGTAGCACAGTGGTAACGCCGGCATCCTCGAGCGGCAACAGGCCGGGCCGCTCAGCAGAATGAATATCCCACCTCACTTCCGGCAGCCGAATGTAGGCCCACTTGCGCCACCCTTCTGAATGAAAGGCGTCCGCGACATTCGACTGGCGAAAGGCCTGAACAACCTCCGACGTTTGCGCAAAGGCTTTAGCGCGGCCGTCCCGGCTGTTGCGCTCCTGTTCTTCGAAAAACGTCGACACGATGGCCCGTGCCCCCCCCGAGGACGCCACGATAACTCGATGGAATTGACGCGTGATGAACACCCATCGGAGCTTTTGCGGAATGCCGCCCGATTGTAGTAAATCGTAGTCGAGCAGACGGCGACCATCGGACGCTTTGGACCGCCTGAGGCCCGACTCGCCAGTGACCACGCTCTGGTAGTACCATCGCCTGCCTAGGAGCCTGGCCAGCACCGTCTGTGCGAGATAGGGTACGGCACTGCCGTCGCTGAGCGGCATCCGGGCCATGCCAAGCGCACGCAAAAGTGGTTCAACGATCTGGTCGGCCGCACTGAAATCGTAAACGACAACGGAACGCCGGACGCGGTCGCGGAAGGGTCCGAAATGTCCGTGCGTGGATTGCCACAAGTCGCGACCCACCATGCCCGCGAATGTGAGATAGTTGTTCCAGTTGCGACCGTGTCCATCCTTCATTGAAAGGTCGAGGTAGCGCCCGCCTATGATCGTTGGGCGTCGGCGGCGGGCGCGCACCGCCGGACTGTCCAGGTCGCGGGAGTCCGGGATGTCCACGTCGACGCTCAGTGGCAAGGAGAGTCCAGTCGCAGCAAGTCCTCCCGCCACGACGAGCAGTGGCCAACAGAAGGCATGCTGCATCAAGATGTTCTCAACCTGGGCCGGACAAGGAGACTCGTTGGACTCCGAGCCAATCAATTGCACCAGCTGGCCGATCGCGTGTAGACGTTCTTGAGTGGAGCCGCGATAGCTGCGCAATCCTAGCACTAGTTCCTGAAACCGGGCGAGTTCGTCGGCGCTGTCCTCAATCTCCTGCCAGCGAGTGCGCTTATTGTCAATCCTGCCGGGGAATGCTCGCTGACCAAACAGGGCTTTTCCAAGTCGTAGCACGCGAGACGGGTCACCGGGAGCATGGAGCAGATGGTGGACGAAATCCTGCAGACGAGCGAACGGCGCCTGCCGTTGTTCGATCATCTGAAACAGGGCCTCGGCGATGAGGTCGGGTAGGTCGCGAAAGCGTGAACTCAAATTTCCCGCCCCCAACTGTCGCAGGAGGTACAGGGTGACCGGTGGCATGGTATTGAGGGATGGCACGGACCAACCGTGACGTTCGACGGCGGACTCGAAAGCCAGCCGAAGGTGCTTGCGCGCCTGCTTGACCTCATCCCGCTGCTTCTCGTGCAGGCCGTTAACGTTTAGACTGGAGTACTCGCATAAGTAGTGCGCGAGGATCCCGATTTGCTGGGTGATTATCCACCGTTCCATAACTATTCCTCTACGTTTGCGACGAGTTCAATGTCGGGCCCGAGGCCCATGTTCTTGCGCGCATCCAGGTGGGCTTCGATGTCGGCACGCCCCACCCCTTCCACATGCACGACGCCGGTCCCGCGGCTCAAGGGAAACCGGAGGTCGCCAATTCGCAAGTGCGTGACGCCTGGAGGGGGAGCTGGGATGACTGACAAACGTCCGGTCGGTTCAGACGCAAGATGGCGTGCATCGTCCTCGGAGGCCAGCGCGCAAAGATATTCGCAGCCTGCCTGCAACTGAGGTTTTGGTTCCTGCACTCCGGATGCAGCCAGCCGAAGTGCGAGTGGCGGTGTCGGACGGGCGGCACCCTCTGGTGCGGAAATCACACGCTTGACGAGCCGATCAACCTCGTCTGGGGTGAGAGGCTTGACCAGCGACGGGTCTATCTCCCTCATCGCCTCGGCGAACGCCTCGTCGGAGGCGAGGATCTGCTCGACCTCGTGGCACCGAATCTCCCGTTTCGTCCGCTCCCACCACTGCT
>NZ_JAQGJL010000274.1 GCF_028290645.1 Devosia sp.
CGACCTCGCCGCAGAAGGGGAAGCGGAATTCGAGCTGGGCTTCGAACCATTCCGGCCGGATATTGAAGCCGTTGGCGCGCAAGTCATTGAGCACGTCGAGGAAATCCTGCCAGACATAATGCGGCAGCATGAAGCGATCGTGCAGCGTATTGCCCCAGCGGGTGAAACTGCCCTGCGCGGGCTCGGCCCAGAAACGGGCGATGAGCGCGCGGACCAGCAATTGCTGGGCAAGGCTCATGCGCGCATTGGGCGGCATTTCGAAGCCACGGAATTCGACCAGACCGAGTCGGCCGGTCGGCCCATCAGGCGAGTAGAGCTTGTCGATGCAGATTTCGGAGCGGTGGGTATTGCCGGTGACGTCGACGAGCAGGTTGCGGAACAGCCGGTCGACCAGCCAGGGACGCGGCGGGGTGCCTTCGCCCGGTGGCGGCACCTGCTTCATGGCGATCTCGAGTTCGTAGAGGCTGTCGTGACGGGCCTCGTCGATGCGCGGCGCCTGCGAGGTGGGGCCGATGAAGAGGCCCGAGAACAGGTAGCTGAGCGAGGGGTGCTGCTGCCAGTGGAGGATCAGGCTCTTGAGCAAATCGGGCCGCCGAAGGAACGGCGAGTCGCCGGGAGTGGAGCCGCCGACCACGACATGGTTGCCGCCGCCGGTGCCGGTGTGCTTGCCGTCGATCATGAACTTGTCGGCGCCGAGCCGGGCCTGTCGGGCCTCCTCGTAGACCGCAGTGGTGGTGGCGACGCATTCCTCCCAGCTCGATGCCGGGTGGATGTTGACCTCGATGACGCCGGGGTCAGGCGCCACGCGGATGACGTTGAGCCGCGGATCGTAGGGCGGGGCGTAGCCCTCGACATGGATGGGGAGGCCGACGGTTTTCGCAGCCTCCTCCGAGGCGGCGATCAGCTCGAGATAGTCCTCGACGGTCGAGACTGGCGGCAGGAAGACGCAGAGGCGCCCCTCGCGCAGCTCCACCGTGACGGCGGTGCGGACGACCGAGTCGATCTCGTCGAGCACCTGCTCGGCGATCTCCTGGTTGATCGTCGGGTCGGCGGTGAAGGTCGAGGGCTGGGCGTGGTGGCCGATCCGGACTTCGACCGGCTGCTGCAGCAGTTCCTCGACCTCGGGCAGGTCGAAGACGGCGACCAGCGGGTCGCGCGGCACGACGTGCGGGTAGGCGGTTGGCTCGACGTGCTTCAGGGAACTCAGCGGCAGGCGATAGCCGACCGGGGAGTCGCCGGCGGCAAGGTAGAGCTTGCCGCGCCGGGTCTTCCATTTCTCGGTGATCCAGCGGGTGCGATCGGGCAGGGCGTTCCAGCGCTGCACCGGCAGCACGTAGCCGGTCGGGTTGTTGAGGCCGTTGTCGAACACCCGCGCCATGCGGGCGCGGGCCTCGGGGTCGGCGAGCTCGGAGTTGGCGGGATCGACGTTGGGCGGCAGCCGGGCTTCCTTCACCAGCCAGTCGCCCGGGTCCTCATAGGCGGCGTCGATCGTCTCGTGGCCGACGCCGAGATTGGTGGCGATCTCGGTGAGGAGGCGCTGGTCGTCGCCCGGTTTAGCTTCGGTGGGTACGCCCTCATGGGCGAACAGCTTGTCGTCGCGCCATACCGGCTTGCCGTCGCGGCGCCAGTAGAGGGAGAAGGTCCAGCGCGGCAGCGTTTCGCCGGGATACCACTTGCCCTGGCCATAATGCAGCAGCCCGCCCGGGGCGAAGCGCTCGCGCAGCCGCCGGATCAGCGCGTCGGCCTTCTCCCGCTTGGTCGGGCCTACGGCATCGGCGTTCCACTCGCCCGCCTCGAAATCGTCGATCGACACGAATGTCGGCTCGCCCCCCATGGTGAGGCGGACGTCGTTGGCGACCAGTTCCTCGTCGACCTTGCGGCCGAGCGCATTGAGCCGGTTCCAGCTCTCATCCGAGAACGGCATGGTGATGCGCGGATGCTCGGCGACGCGGCTCACCTTCATGTCGAACTCGAACTCGACATTGGCGAAGCTGGTGAAGCCCGAGATCGGCGCGGCGTTGCGATAATGCGGGGTGGCGGCGAGCGGCACGTGGCTCTCGCCGGCGAGGAGGCCGGAGGTCGGGTCGAGCCCGACCCAGCCGGCGCCCGGCAGATAGACCTCGCACCAGGCGTGAAGGTCGGTGAAATCGTGGTCGGTGCCGGCGGGACCGTCGAGCGACACGAGGTCCGGCTTCAGCTGGATCAGGTAGCCCGAGACGAAGCGCGCGGCGAAGCCGAGATGGCGCAGCGCCTGCACCAGCAGCCAACTCGAATCGCGGCACGAGCCCTGGGCGCGGGCCAGAGTCTCGTCGGGCTCCAGCACGCCTGTTTCGAGCCGGACGATATAGCCGATCTCGCGCTGCACCCGGGCATTGAGCGCGGTGATGAAGTTGACCGTGTTCATCGGCGTGCGGTCGACCTGCCGCAGGAACTCCATGAGCAGAGGGCCGGCCGGCTGCGGCTTCATGTAGATGGAGAGATCGTAGCGCAGTTCTTCGGGATAGGCGAAGGGCCAGGTCTCGGCGCGCTCCTCGACGAAGAAGTCGAACGGGTTGTAGACCGTCATGTCGGCGACGAGATCGACTTCGATCTTCAGTTCCGTTACCGGGTCGGGGAAGACGTGGCGGCTCAGGTAATTGCCGTAGGGGTCCTGCTGGACGTTGACGAAGTGGTTGGCCGGCGACACCCGCAGCGAGTGGCTGAGCACCTTGGTCTTCGACTGGGGAGCGGGCTGGAGTCGGATGATCTGGGGTTGGAGGACGACGGGGCGATCATATTTGTAGTGCGTCAAGTGGTAGATCGCGGCTTTGATCGACATCAGATCGGTCGCTCACTCTGAGGCACAGAAACTTCCCGCCCGGACGATAGCACAGAAGACCGGCGCGGCTAGCCTTCGCGACAAGCAGGGGGAAACATGACGGACGAACGGGCGATACCAACGTGGCGACGCGTCCTCCGCGCCATCGGGCGGGCGATAGTGATCGTCGCGGTGGTGATCTACACGCTGCTCGACGACCTGCTGTTCCCGCTGTTCCGCCCGCTGATCCGGCGCCTGGGCGAACTGCGGCTGTTCCAGCGGCTGGGCGACCTGATCGCCAGCCTGCCGCCCTATGCGGTGCTGGTGCTGCTGGCGGTACCGTTCGTGATCCTCGAGCCGGCCAAGCTGTTCGCGGTCTATCGCGGCGCCACCGGGCATGTGGTGCAGGGGACGGCGCTGTTGCTGGTGGCGCATGCGCTGTCGCTGCTGGTCAGCGAGCGGCTGTTCCATGCCGGCTACGAGCCGCTGATGCGGATCGGCTGGTTCAAGGCGCTGCTGGACTGGCTGTTCGGACTGCGTGACCTGGCGATCAACTGGGCCAAAGGCACCACGGCCTGGCAGGCGGCGGCCGGCTGGGTGCGCGGGGTGCGCGAGTGGCTGCGCGGAGTGTTGGCGTCGCTGCGGTAGAGGCTGCTCGTACCATGCGGCAAAACCCACCGGTGTCATCCCAGCCTTCGCGGGGATGACACCGAGTATGGAGCCTGTGCCGTGCCCCACACCGCCAACTACTTCTTCTCCTTGGCGGCTTCTTTCGACTCGAGCAAAAACTCCTCGACTTCCTCGAGGCTCGCCGAGAACTCGTAGCCCTTGTTGCCGAAGACGATCTCGAAGCTGTCATCGTCGCGCAGCATGTAGCCGCCATGCGCCTCGATCTTGGGATTGCGCTTCTGCGCCACGAGCAGGCTGACGCCGAACGGGCGGCCGAGCCGGCGGACGCGGCGTTCGATGGCGGCAAGGGTGTGGGCGCGGCTGCTCATGACATGTCCCGTTGGGTGCAACACGTGTTCCCATAGCGCCATCGCGAATTCGGGGAAAGACGTGTCGGTCCACGCACCGGAGGACTATACTGCTGAGCGTCACGTCATGATCAAACCACGGCTGGCGAACGAAGGAGAACCTCGGAGGATCGTCAGCCCGGAAAGGAGGATGTCATGCGTCGTCGTTCCTTGTTGGCTGGAGTTGGTTCGCTGGGGCTTGGCGTTGCGCTGTCCCCGTTCGGCGGCGCGGTTGCGGCCGAAGGCGCCGAGCGTGTTCCCATTGTCTACGGCTATCTCGCG
>NZ_JAQGJL010000289.1 GCF_028290645.1 Devosia sp.
GTCGTCGCGCTGCTGCGCCTCCTCGGCGCGGGCCTGCGACTGCCGGACGACCACCACCAGCAGGGCGACGAGCAGCGCAGCGAACAGCCCCGCCGCCGCATAGGCGGCGATCTCGACGGTGATCGGGGTATCGGCGAAGACGAACAGAACGCGGTCCATCGCCTGAGTCTATCCGATTCGGTTTCCCTTTTGTTCGCGTTCGTCCGGTTGACCACCGCCCGGGAAATACCATATTCAGCGGCATCTCCCGATAAAGGACCCAAGCTACATGGCCAAGCGCCCCATCCTGATCCTGCCCGACGAGCGCCTGCGCGCCATTGCAGAGCCGATCGAGAAGATCGACGATGGTGTAAAGCAGCTCGCCAAGGACATGCTCGAAACGATGTACGACGCGCCCGGCATCGGGCTGGCCGCGCCGCAGATCGGCGAGCTGAAGCGCATCGTGGTGATGGACCTGAGCAAGGAAGACGAGACGCCCGACCCGATCGTCATGATCAACCCCGAGATCCTGAAGTATTCGGACGAGACGGTGACGACCGAGGAGGGGTGCCTCTCCATCCCCGAGCTCTATTACGACGTCGAGCGCCCGGCAGAGGTGACGGTCCGCTACACCGACCTCGACGGCAAGGTGGTCGAGCGCGAGGCCCGGGACCGGCTGGCGGTGTGCGTGCAGCACGAACTCGATCATCTCGATGGCGTACTCTACATCGACTATTTGAGCCGGCTGAAGCGCGACCGCGTGCTGAAGAAGTTCCAGAAGGCCGAACGGCTGAGCAAGAAGGCTGGCTGAGGCGAAGCCCTTCTTCCTTCCCCCCTTGAGGGAGAAGGTGGCGAGCGCAGCGAGACGGATGAGGGGCCGGCCGGCGGGACTTCCCCTCACCCGCCCGTCGGGCACCCTCTCCCTCAAGGGGAGAGGGAAGAAGAGGAGCTTCCGAACTGAAAATCATCTTCATGGGCACGCCGGAATTCGCGGTGCCCACCCTCACCGAGATCGTCTCGACCGGCCATGAGGTGGTCGCCGTCTATACGCGCGCGCCAAAACCGGCTGGACGCGGGCAGGCCGAGCGGAAGTCGCCGGTGCACGAGGCGGCCGAGGGGTTCGGCATTCCGGTGTTCACGCCACGCTCCCTGAAGCAGGCGCCCGAGCAGGAGGTGTTTGCCTCGCTCGATGCCGATGTTGCAGTGGTCGTCGCCTACGGGCTGATCCTGCCGAAACCGATCCTCGAGGCGCCGCGGCTCGGCTGCCTCAACCTCCATGGTTCTCTCCTGCCGCGCTGGCGCGGTGCGGCGCCGATCCAGCGCGCGGTGATGGCGGGCGACAAGCGCACCGGGGTCATGGTGATGCAGATGGACGAGGGGCTCGACACCGGCGCCGTCGGCCTCGTCGAGGAAATGCCGATCGGCCCCGACATGACCTCGGGGGAACTGCACGACAAGATGATGCTGGTTGGCGCCGACCTGATGAGCCGCGCGCTGGCGGCGCTCGACCGCGGCAGCCTGCACTTCACCCCGCAGTCGGAGGAGGGTGTGACCTATGCGAAGAAGATCGACAAGGCCGAGGCCCGGATCGATTGGACGAGGCCTGCCGACGAGGTGCACAACCTGATCCGCGGGCTATCGCCGTTTCCGGGCGCCTGGTTCGAGCTGGCGCTCAACGGCGCACCGACACGCATCAAAGCGCTGCGCTCGACCCTGGTCGCTGGGCAGGGTGCTCCCGGCACGATCCTTCCCGACCTCACGATCACCTGTGGCACAGGCGCCGTGCGCCTCACCGCCGTGCAGCGTGAGGGCAAGGGCGCGATGGACGCGGCGACCTTCCTCCGCGGCGCGGGAACGCTGCCGGATCGGGCGAGCTAGATGCGCGTCGCTGGTGCCCCACGCTCGGTGTCATCCCCGCGAAAGCGGGGACCTCTGTTTTCTTGTCTAGCACCGCAAACGGAGTTTCCCGCTTTCGCGGGAATGACCCGGTGGGTGGGGTTGCTATAGTGCCCCGCTACCGCCTCAGCATCGAATACGACGGCCGACCCTTCTGCGGCTGGCAGCGGCAAGCCGGTGCGCTCTCCGTCCAGCAAGTCCTCGAAGAAGCGATCGCCAAATTCTCCGGTGAAACCGTGCCCACGCAGGCCGCCGGACGTACCGATGCGGGCGTCCACGCCCTCGGCCAGGTGGTGCACTTCGACCTCGAGCGCGACTGGGATCCGTTCAGGGTCCGCGAGGCGCTGAACTTCCACACCAAGCCGCACCCCGTCTCGATCCTCACCGCCGACCTTGTCGGCGCGGACTTCGAGGCGCGCTTCTCCGCCAAGGCCCGCCACTACGAATACCGCATACTCAACCGACGTGCCCGGCCGGCGCTGGAACAGGGCAAGGTCTGGCATGTGCCGGTGGAACTCGATGCCGAGACCATGCACGCCGCGGCGCAGCTGATCCTCGGTAAGCACGACTTCACCACCTTCCGCGCCGCCGAGTGCCAGGCGAAATCGCCCGAGCGGACGCTGGACGTCTTCACCGTGTCGCGGCAGGCAGAGATGATCGTCGTTGCCGCCAAGGCGCGGAGCTTCCTCCACTCGCAGGTGCGCTCGATGGTGGGCTCGCTGAAGCTGGTCGGGGACGGCAAGTGGCAGCCGCGTGACTTCCGCGCTGCGCTCGATGCGCGCGACCGCTCCCGCTGCGGGCCGCTGGCGCCGCCCGACGGGCTCTACCTCACGAAGGTGGACTACTAGCGGCCGCCGCCGCGGTGGCCTCGGCCAGTTGCTCGGGAGTGGGCGGGAACAGCAAGACGATCAGCAGCAGCGCCACCAGCAGCCCCGCGGCCTGCGCCAGGATCAGCAGCACGATCTGCACCGGCTTCAACGTCATCACCAGCCGGGCGATATTGATCGAGACGACCAGCCCGGCGATCAGGACGACTATGCCGAGGAAGGAGAGCCCGACCAGCACCGTCACCAGCAGGACCACGGTGAGCACCGCGTTGGACCAGTTGATGGTGACGACGAACGGCGCCAGGGCATCGGGCCGACCGATCTGGCGCAGGTACAGCGCCGAGGCGCCGAGCACTGCTCCATAGGCGATGACGGTCTGGACCAGCGACGTGAACACGCCGCCCGAGCCGAGCGCCATTGTGACGACCAGCTCGACCGCCGTAACCGCCAGCACGGCGATGAAACTGCTGACCAGCCCGAGCTGCGTAAACGAGAAATAGCGCGACGCGCCACGATCGCCCATGACGAGCGCGAAGACCCCCCGGGCCGCGGCTCGCGCTTCATCGACAAAAGTCATTCTCAACTGAGGCACTAGCCGATCCCTTGCCCGCCGGTGGTCAGCATGTAGAGCCCGACGCGGACCGCGACAAGCGCGACGATGCAAAGAATGGCAAACGCGATGGAAATGCCGATCCGGAGTTTGCCGATGCCGCGCGCCACCCGAAACAGCATGAAACCGAGGACGCCGAGCGTCGAGACAAGCAGGTTCGAGCCCGCGAGATAGGCGAGCGGCAGCGACACCGCGAGGATGAAGGCCATGGCGTAGGTGCTGGGCACCGCCATGGCGATGGCGGGCGCGGCGAGCACCCGGGCGCTGATCCAGATCATCAGCCAGACGGTCATCAGTCGCGTCGCGTTGACGATGAGGCTGAGGATCACCGGCGTCCAGCCGGGAAAGCCGCTCAGCGAACTCTCGACCGCGATGAGCAGCAGCACTACGGCGAAATAGAAGCCGGTGGAGTTGACGAGGCCGGTGGGGCCGAGGTTGAACTTCTCTTCGGCCGGACGTCCCGTCAGCAGGTCGAGCCAGCCGATCACGGCGCGCCACAGTTCGCCGAAGGCGTTCACGCGAAATAGTCGGTGATGAACCGGGCGTAGAGCGCGGTCAGCTCCTCGACATCGGCGACGCGGACGCTCTCGTCCACCTTGTGCATGGACGGGCCGGGGAGACCGAACTCGACCACCGGGCAATATTCGGCGATGAAGCGCGCGTCGGACGTGCCCCCGCCGGTCGAGAGTTCGGGCGCAATGCCGGTGCGCCGGGCGATGGTCTCGACCAGCATCTTCACCCCGCCGCCGAGCGGGGAGAGGAACGAGCGCGACGGTCGGCCGACCACGGTGAAGGCGATGACCGTGCCGTGCGCGTCCTGGTTGCCGATCACCTCGTTGACGGCGCCGAGCAGGGTCTGAGGCGTCCAGCGGTCGTTGTAGCGGACGTTGAAGCGCAGCAGCACCGAGGCGGGGATGACGTTGGTGGTCTCGTTGCCGACATCGGCGGAGGTGAACTCGAGGTTCGACGGCGGAAAGTGCTCGGTGCCGTCGTCGAGCTTCCCCGACAGCGCGCCGATCAGCGCCGCAGCGACCGGCAGCGGGTTGTTGGCCTTGTCGGGATAGGCGACATGCCCCTGCGTGCCGGTGACCCGGATTTGCCCGTTGAGCGAGCCGCGCCGGCCGACCTTGATACTGTCGCCGACGCGCGCGGTGGCGCTCGGCTCGCCGACGATGGCGAAATCGAAGCGGTGGCCCTGCGCCTCAGCCCACGCCATCAGCTTGTCGGTGCCATTGACCGCATCGGCCTCCTCGTCATTGGTGATGGCGAGGGAGATGCGGCCGGCCTCCGGCACTCGCGAGATGGCGGCGAGGAAGGCGGCGATGCCCGACTTCATGTCGGCGGCGCCACGGCCATAGAGGGTGCCGTCGACGATCTCGGCGGCGAAGGGCGGGTGCCGCCATGCTGCGGTATCGCCGGGCGGCACGACGTCGGTGTGCCCGGCGAACAGCAGATGCTTGCCGGTGGTGCCGCGGGTGGCGAAGAGGTTTTCGACCGGGTACGAGCCGTCGCCTTCGAAGGTGAGGCGTGTGCATGCAAAGCCGAGCTGCGTGAGTGCCGCTTCGAGCACGTCGAGCACACCCGCTGTCTCGGGGGTCACCGACGGGCAGCGGATGAGGTCGGTAAGAAGTGGGACGGGATCGATCCCGGGTGTTGCGGGCATTCCAGTCTGGCTTCCTATCAGATTGCAACTGCCCCGCCACCGGTGTGGACGAAGCGTAGTGGAGTCGGCCCGGACTGACCAGCCAACTAGATTTGCGGCGCCGGCGCTGGCGCCGTGGTCGGCCCGAGTGGGTCCGGTCCGTACCTGTTCGGTCCGGTGGTTCCCCTAAGGACACCAAGTACGATGAGCAGGCAGATAGCCCAGATGAGCAACACGAACTGCAATGCGGTGATCAGCCACCCAGCTATGCCAAATGCCCCCAGCAGTTGAAGCAACAGCGACAGGACGAGGAAGCCCAACACGTCGACGCCGGAAAAGTCTCTGTCGCGCCGTCGCTTAACGCCGATCGCAGCGGAAGGGAAGGCGGTTACGACCGACAACAGAAAAGCGGCCCACGGATTGAGCGTGCTCTCGATCTGAGAGAACTCGCTCGCCGCGCCGCCGTTAACCTGAACCGTACCTGTGGCGATCGTAGTCTGG
This sequence comes from Devosia sp., assembly GCF_028290645.1. Taxonomy (GTDB): domain Bacteria; phylum Pseudomonadota; class Alphaproteobacteria; order Rhizobiales; family Devosiaceae; genus Devosia_A. Next base: position 5,456 of record NZ_JAQGJL010000289.1, read on the forward strand.
CTCAGCCCTGCAAGCATCAGAATGACCGAGATAGCAATAGAGAAGGCAGCGATCAGCAGCACGCCGAGCCAGAAGCGCGCCCGGCCGATGCGTCCGTCCATCGTTGTGAACAACGCCACGAGATTATTCATGAGACCCCCAAGAAGGCAGTAATGCTGCACTCCCCCAAAGGCTTAGAGGAATCGTTGCAGCTTCGCCAGCCAGTAAAGCCTCAGTCCCTCAGCAACTCGTTGATCGAGGTCTTGCTGCGTGTCTGCTCGTCCACCCGCTTGACGATCACCGCGCAGTAAAGG
>NZ_JAQGJL010000293.1 GCF_028290645.1 Devosia sp.
TATCGGCAGTAGCTAAGGAAGGGTTCGTTCTTGTTCCGCGTGAGCCGACAGAGGAAATGCTTCAAGTCGCGGATGGCTGGGGACCTACCGGACGAATCGCCGCCGCCTATCGCGCGATGGTCGCTGCTGGGCGGGTAGAGGTAGCACCCGTGGCCTACGTTCCCATTCATCCGCGTACCGGTCCGCTTTGGGCCAACACGATTGAGGCAGAACGAAAGGACACCGGTGATTCGCCAAGCTATGCACGCATGGCGCTCTACGCCGCCCCCTCCGTGGCACCCGTGGCGGAACTGGTAGAGGCGCTGAGAGGGCTGGTCAGCGTAGTTGAGGCCGCTGGCGTAGGCCCTCTTTCCAACGGTGTGCAGCTTGGTCAAACGGCTTGGTATGTGAAGTGCTCCGACGCGCTGGAATTGGCTCGCGCTGTCCTTGCTGCGGTCAAGGAGGCGAGCCATGAGTGACAGCCGTCATACCTGCCACTGGCCGGGCTGCGGCAAGGCCGTGCCGCCCGCCATGTGGGGCTGTTCCGCCCACTGGTTCAAGTTGCCCAAGGCCCTGCGTGATCGCGTGTGGGCGACTTATCGCCCCGGCCAGGAAATCACCAAGACGCCGAGCGCCGCCTACCTCGATGTAGCGCGTGACGTTCAGGCATGGATCAAGGATCAACCATGACCACCACCCCATCTCTCGATCAATCGCGCCAAGCCTTCGAAGCATGGGCACAAGAGCGAGACTATCCCATCGAACGTGATGGCGATGGATACCGCAGCGCGATCACCGATTCATTCTGGGTGGGATGGCGGGCTGCACGGGAAAGGGTAGAGCCGAGCGAGGCAGCAAAACGGCTGATTGCAGCGCTCCAATGGAGCATCAACAATAAAGCCGTGTGGCGCTCGCCCATCGATGAGGCTGGCGCCTTGCAGTTGACTTACTCACTTTTCGCCGCTCTCTCTTCGAGCGCACCGAGCGAGGCGGCGGAGCAGGAGCCGCGAATTCCGCTCGGCTTCAAGGTGACGCATTGCCCTGACTGGAGCGCGATGACAGACGAGGCCAACGCAAAATACCGCTGGCACGTCGAGAGAATCATTGCACCGTTCTGCGGGGATGACGATGTTCGAGTCTGGCAGGGGCCAACACTCGCAGACGCAATGGGTAAGGCTTTAGCTGCCTTGAAGATGGGACCAGCACCCTTGGTTCTGTTAGGAGCAGCGGAATGACCCAAAAGCTGTGCCCTCTCAAAGGCGAGCAGTGTCGTCATTGCGGCGCTCGATACGTTTGTCTCAAGACGCCTCACAGACCGACTCAGCCAGTAAAGGCTGTGCGCTCTCCAACAGCCATTCTTCAGGAAATTAACTACGCCCCCTTGGCGGGTGGGGAGACGACATGAAAGAACGGCCAATCTTATTTTCCGCTCCCATGGTCCGCGCGCTGCTGGCCGGCACGAAGACTCAGACGCGGCGGATCGTAAAAGGCGAAGCGCTGAAATGGCTCGCGCCCGACATGTTCATTCCGCAATACGTCGCCGATCCGGCAAATGGGATGAGCCCTTACGGATACGCTGGCGACCGGCTTTGGGCGCGAGAGACACACGCCTTCAGCGTTGTCGACCCTGAGGGCCTAGGCTGGAAAGAGGATCCGTCCAATTGGGACGTGATCTACCGCGCGGACGAGAGTCAGCCGGCTGGCGGATGGCGCGATGTCGATGGCAAAGTCATCAAAGCGCCGTGGCGCCCGAGCATATTCATGCCACGTTGGGCGAGCCGCATCACCCTCGATATCACCAACGTCAGCATTGAGCGCCTAAACGACATCAGCGACACCGACGCCGAGGCCGAAGGCTGGCCCGGCTATTCCGACGAAAGCGCGATGGACTCAATGGCTTGGTATTCCGAACTCTGGGACGACATCAACGGTCCCGGCTCATGGGAGGCCAACCCCTGGGTCTGGATCGTCGAGTTTCGGCGTCTCCCTGAATCTTCCAGGAGCAGCACGCCATGAGCGAACCCGTCGTTCTTGACCCTTGCTGCGGATCACGCATGATGTGGTTCGACAAGGAAGACGCGCGCTGCGTGTTCGGCGATCAACGCCGGGAGACCATCACCGTCACCGACAACTCTCGCGGCAATGCATCTGGCCAGCGCTCGATCCACATCGATCCCGACTCGCTGATGGACTTCCGAGCACTGCCGTTCGCCGATGGCTCGTTCAAGCTCGTTGCCTTCGACCCGCCACACCTGATCCACGCCGGCCCTCGGTCGTGGCTTGCTGCGAAGTACGGGAGGCTCGGCACTGACTGGCGCGACGATCTGCGCGCCGGGTTCGTCGAGTGCTTCCGTGTGCTGGAACCTCACGGCGTCCTCGTCTTCAAGTGGAACGAGACCCAGGTCAAGGTAAGCGAAGTGCTTGCCCTCACGCCGCATGCACCGTTGTTCGGACAAGTATCGGGCCGGTCGGGCATGACTCACTGGCTGGTGTTCACGAACCCTTCGCCGGGAGAAGCCAGATGAGCGAGACAGCGACACGCGTGCGGATGTTCCTCGATCAAGAGGAAATCGACGACCTCTGCTTCCCGCTCACAATGCCCGCCGCTCAGGTCCGGTATCTGCGCACGGCCTTAAGGCTCCACGTCGAGCGCAAACCTAGCGGCCATGCCCTGCTATTGCGCAGTGAGTTCGAGCGCGTCCACGGGGCTGCACGGGTCGCTGGGCAAGCCGCGCCGGTTGTCGGCACCTCACCGAACGTCGTCGGTCTTGAGCAATGGGCCAGCAAAAGGAAATCCAGTGGGCAGAAATCGCAAGGACGGTGATCCGCTCGGCCTGGCCGGGACGCGCCTCGCTTTTCGCCGTGGCAAGTTCTGGTATCGCCATCGGAACACGGACCGCTTCGAGAACGTCGGCACGGACATCGCCAAGGCCAAGAAGCGGGCTGCGCTGTACAACGATCCGACCAGCAGTTACGGGACGGTCCGGTACTGGATGGATCTGTTTCTGGCCGACTTCGAGAAGCTGGTGAACACGAAGGCGAAAGCTCAGCGCACCCTCGATGATTACACCGGATACGCCGATGAGGCCGGGCCGCTGATGATCTATTTTGGCTCGATGCTGCCGGAGGATATCAAGCCGAACCACGTTCAGGCGTACCTCGACGAGCAGGGGAAGTTGTCGAGGGCGACGCAGGGAAACCGCGAGAAGGCGTGCCTCTCGTCCATGTTGTCGTGGCTGCTCAGGCGCCCTGAATCCCCGATCCTCGTCAACCCGTGCATGAAGAAAAGCGGGATCGTCAGGAACCCCGAGTACAAGCGGCAACGCTACGTGACCCACGACGAGTATCGGGAAGTCATGGACGTGGCGACCCGCTCGGAGAAGCTCTTGCTTGAGACGACGTACCGGACGCTTCAGCGACCGCAGAGCGACATCATCAAGTGGACGACGGCCAACCTCACGGGGCCGAAGGGCGCCAAGGTGCTGACGTTCACGCAGAACAAGACCAAGCGCCGGCACAAGATCGCAATCAGCCCCGAGCTCGAAAGCATCCTGACCCCGGTCCTCGGGACGGTGGTGAAGTTGGAAGAGCCGCTGATCCGCAGACTGGACGGCGGCAAGTACACCTACACCGGCCTCGTCTCTATGCTCAGGCGCTCGATAGAGACGGCCAACGAGCGGCGCAAGGCCCGAGGTATCGCCCCCATGGAATTCTTCGGCTAT
>NZ_JAQGJL010000372.1 GCF_028290645.1 Devosia sp.
CAGCAGCAGCGGCCCCATCTCGGTGATGGTGGTGCGCACCGGGTGCCCCTGCCTCCCGAACAGGTCCCAGAAGATCGTCGGCGACTTGCTCGCCGCATAGTCGGTAAAGCCGATGTCCTCGGCGCGCTTGACCTGCCAGTCCTTCATCTGGCCCATCGCCGCGATGCCCGAAAGGTCGCCCTTGATGTCGGCCGCGAACACCGGCACCCCCGCCGCCGAGAACCCCTCGGCCATCACCTGCAGCGTCACGGTCTTGCCGGTGCCGGTCGCGCCGGTCACCAGCCCGTGCCGGTTGCCATACTTCAGCGCCAGGTATTCCGGCCGCGTGCTGCTGCCGAGATAGATCTTGTCGGGAAGGAGCATGACGCCTCGCTGGATTCGGTGGCCGTGTCTGACTCTATAGCGGTGCGGGCATGGGGTGCCAAATGAAAGCGCGGCGGCGTGCCGCAGATGAAAGATCGCCTGTGTCCTTGATCGGCCGACCTCTGGCCCTACCTACGACGGACCAAAAAACATGAGGAGAATCCGAGCCATGAAGTGTCCGATCGATGACGTCGAGCTGGTGATGAGCGACCGCCAGGGCATCGAAATCGACTATTGCCCGAAATGCCGCGGCGTGTGGCTCGATCGCGGCGAACTCGACAAGATCATCGAGCGCTCTGTGACGGTGCCTCAGACACAGCAGCCGCAGCGCGTGGAGGAGCCCCGCCGGGTCGAACCACGCTACGAGGATCGCGACCGCCGCTACGACCAGCACGGCGATCACGGGCGCAAGCCCTACAAGAAGCGCGAGTCCTTCCTGGGCGATTTGTTCGACTTCTAGTCCAAGCCATTGTAGCGGGAGCGGTAACTGCGTTTTCCTCACATGGTGGTATGGTGCCTGCATGCAAATCACCCGTGACGGAATCCAGAACCCCTCCCGACGCCGGTTGATCGGCGGCCTCGCGGCACTGAGCGTCCTGCCGCTTGCGGGCATCGCGCAGGCCCAGTCGCTCGACCCGGCAACGCTCAATCTCACGGCGGGCAGCCTCGAGGACCAGAGCGGCGCGCTGCAGGAAGCGCTGCTGCGCGCCGCCGCCGAGGGGCGGAAACTGTTCCTCCCCTCCGGCGCCTATTACGTGCAGAACCTGCAGGTGCCCAGCAACGTGGTGGTCGAGGGCATTCCCGGCTCCACCATCCTTGCCGCCGCGGGGGAAGCGCCCCTCTGCCGCATCGCCGGCAGCGCCCATGTCAGCTTCTCGGGCATCACCTTCACCCGCGGCAATGGCGGACCGACGGGCGCCGACCGGGGCCTGCTGGAGATCGAGGCCAGCGAACACGTCACGCTCAGCAATTGCAGTTTCGTCGGCGGGGCCGCCAACGGCATCGCGATCCGCGATGCGGCCGCCGCTATCCAGGGCTGCGACTTTACCGGCCACGCCCTCGCCGCGATCTTTTCGATCGACAGCCGCGGCCTCAACATCGCATCCAACCGCGTCGACAAGTGCGGCAATGGCGGCATCCTCATCTGGGGCGGCCAGAACCGTCACGATGGCTCGGTGGTCACCGGCAATTCCATCACCGGCATTGGCAGCACCAATGGCGGCAATGGCCAGAACGGCAACGGAATCAACGTCTTCCGCTGCAACGACGTGGTCGTCGCCAACAACCAGATCGCCGATTGCGCCTTCACCGCGGTGCGCCTCAACTCGACCGGCAACGTCTCCGTCACCGGCAATCTCTGCCGCAACTCGGGCGAGGTCGCGATCTTTTCGGAATTCGCCTTTACCGGCTCGGTGATCGCCAACAATGTCATCGACGGCGCCGCCGCCGGCATCTCGATCACCAATTTCGATTCCGGCGGCCGCCTCGCCGTCTGCTCGGGCAATATCGTGCGCAACATCTACCAGCGCTCCGAGGTCAACCCCGACACCAAGCCGTGCGGCATCTATGTCGAGGCCGAGACCAGCGTTTATGGCAACAGCATCGACAACGTCCCGGGCATCGGCATCATGGCCGGCTACGGCAGGTTCCTGCGCAACGTGGTGATCGCCGACAACGTCCTCTATGCCACCCGGACCGGCATCGCCGTCAGCGTCGTCCAGAACCCCGCCCCCGGCCCGGTCTCGATCACCGGCAACATCATCAGCGCCCCCCTCGACTTCGCCATCGTCGGCATGGAATGGGACAAGGTGGTGGTCGAGGACCTCGTCAGGGACGCGGCGAGGTATCCGCATGTGACGGTGGCGGATAACAGGGTGAGCTAGGCGGACCGCGCTGAGGACCGGTCTAACCACCTACTCAGGGGGTGGAGCTTATCGAAGGTCGCTCAGCCGCGCGGTTACAACACTTTTGGCGCCATTCTGGCGTTTCTGTTGAAACCATTGTCGCGCAGCAATTGCCGGCTGCGGCCCGGTACCGTAGTGCCAATCTTGTATCGCTTCGCCGGCTCGGACTATGATTGGGTTGACTTGCTGGAGCGCCGAATGACCAAGAAGTACGTGGTCAATGCCTTCTGGGACGATGAAGCGAAGGTTTGGGTCGCCACGAGCGACGACATCCCCGGCCTCACAACCGAGGCTCGCACCCTCGATGCACTTGTCGCGCGAGTTAACGCGGTTGCTCCCGAGCTCCTTGATGACAACGCTCATCTGATCCGCGGTGGCCGGACGCCGGACGAGCAGATCTCAGTGCAAATTCTGTCCTACGTTGACGCCTCGCACGCCGCATAGATGGTCCGGGGCTTCTACCCCCAGATCGTCGATGCGCTGAAGGCTGCCGGCTATTCCTTCAAGCGCCACGGAAAGGGTGACCACGAAATCTGGCATAACCCGGCGACCAATAAGTCGGTGGCCGTGGATCGGGGATCGCTCTCCCGCCACTCCGCCAATGGGGTCATGAAGCAGGCTGGCATCGGTAAGCGCTTCTAGCCCCTCACCCATCCAGCCCCAGCGGGTCCGCATCCAGTGGCCACATCGGTCGCGGCACCCGCTTGAACGGCAGTGCCGACCAGTCCGGGTTGCTCGTGCCCGGCGTCGCGACGAACAACTGTTTCCGTGTATTGTCGACGAACAGGTCCTTGTGCTTGTAGAGGTTCTTGATCGAGACGACCTGCTTGTCGTCGAAGCTGATGCCGTGCAGCGTCAAGAGGCTCAGCGAATAGAGGTTGGTGCGGAGCGTCGTCAGCAGCACCTCGATGCCCTCGACCCGCACCACGGCGACGTCGCCGATATCGATCCGCTCGTCGGCGAGGTGATCCTGCCAGGCGTTGCGCTTGAGGAACAGCACCTCGGCATCGGCGTCGTGCGCAGGCCCCGAATGCGGCTCGTACTTGCCGCCGATGCGCAGCTTCAGCTTGCCGCCGACGCCAACCTGGAAGCAGATGTTGACTGCCAGCGGGTCCCAGAGCGGCGCGATCGCGGCGTTGCGGATGCCGGCATCGATGAAGGCCTTCAGCACATAGGTCGTATCGCCCGGCGCGCCGCTGCCGATCTGGTCCGCCGTGTCGGCGATCAGCAGCGGCTTCTCGCCCTTGATCTTCGCCTCCTCGATCGCCTCCGCGAACGGGGTAAACGGCAGCGTCGCCTCCTTGCGGATGCGGTAGAACCACTCCCCGAACCGCTTCGCCGCCTCCGCGGCGACACCCATGTCGCCATCGGCAATGGCAAGCATCTTGGCTCCCGCCAGCGGCACATCGGCCCAAGGGAAGCCGTGGTTGAGCGACAGCGACAGGATGCCGTCCTTGCCCTCGGCCTCGATGATCGCCTTGGAGAACTCGATCATCGGGCCCTCCATGGTGGTCGGGAACAGGCCCATCGACTTGCAGTCGAACAGAGCCATCTTCGGGTCGATCTCGCCCGCGAGCAGCCGCTTCATCAGCTCGAACAGGTCATGCGCCCGCTCGGCATGGTCGATATGCGGATAGGTCTTGTAGATGACGATCAGGTCGGACGCGTCGACGATGGTGTTGTCGACATGCCCGTGCAGATCGAGCTCGACGCCGATCTTCGTGCGCTTCCCGACCTGCTGGCGGATGCGCGTTACGAGGTCCCCCTCGCAGTCGTCATAGCCGTCCGCCACCATCGCGCCATGCAGATAGAGCAGCACCGCGTCGACCTCCCCCGCTGCCGCGAGATCGCCGAGGATGCGGTCGCGCATCGCCTCGTAGTCCTTGCGAACCGTCGGCCCCGCCGGATTGGCGAATGCGAAGAGGCTCTGGACGACCTCCCAGCCCTCCTCGCGCCCCCGCTCGAGCCAGATCTGGCCTGGCGAGGTCCACGGCGAAGCCGGAAACGTCTCGATGTTGCCTTCGGCCCACAGGCAGGCCTTGAAGTCGTCGAGCCCGGTCGGAAACGACGCGAAAGTATTGGTTTCCGTGCCCAGGGTGGCGATGAACAGGCGCATGCGGCGGACTCCCCTCAGATTGCCGACAACCTAGGGACCCGTCTGCCGACCGGTCAACGTCCCGGTGTTCCGCCGCAAGGAACGCGGCACCCAAACCCCGTGTGAATCAGTGCCGCAGCGTACCAGCCGCCCGCATCTCGCCGACGACGAACCCGCGCACGTTCTTGACCCCCTGCCGCGCGAAGCGCTCGAGCACAAGCTGCTGGATGTCATCCGGCTCGGCGAACTCGAGCAGCAGGTTGGCGACCAGTGTCTGGCTCGCCAGCATGTTGCCGTCGTCGATCTTCAGCGCATAGCCCCAGCCCTTGTCGCGGATGGCGCCGCATTGCACGCCCTCGGCGCCGCCCTTCTGCATGACGCGGCCACCGAACGCCTCCATCACCAGCGTATCCAGATGCCCGGTTCCCGCCACCAGCAGCGGGTGCGAAGTCGCTGCGTCGAAGATGCGGTTGGCCGCGCTCGCCAACTCCTCCGGCAGTCCCTCGCCCGTTGCCATCCGTGCAAAGCCCCGCGCAAAACCGGATAGCGGCGCCGCCCAGGTCGGGATCGAGCAGCCATCGGTGCCGCAGCGATCCTCGCTCAAGGGCTCGCCGATCACCGTCTCGATCGCCTGTCGCACCGCCACCTGCACCGGGTGCCCGCGCGTCACGTAGTCATGCGTGTCGACGCCCAGCGCCCGCGCCACGCTCAGCATGCCCGAGTGCTTGCCCGAGCAGTTATTGTGCAGCTGGCTCGGCTCGAGCCCTGCCCGGCGCAGCGCCTCGCGCGCCCGCGCATTGCTCGGCTGGTGCGCGCCGCATTCGAGGTCATCGGCGCCGAGCCCGAGATGGCCGAGGAAATGCGTCACGCCAAGCACATGCACGTCCTCGCCATGGTGCGATGCACAGGCCAGCGCCAGTTCCTCGTCGCTCAGCCCGAACCGGTCAATGGCACCCGAAGTCACCATCGCCAGAGCCTGCATCGATTTGATCGCCGAGCGCGGGAACACCGGCCGCGAGATGTCACCGGCCGAGGCGATGATATTGCCCTTCGCGTCCGAGACGACGAACGCCGCCCGGTGGCGGTTCTCGACGAAGTTACCGCGCGTCTGTTCGATGAGGATAGGGTTGGCGTCCACGACTGACTCGAAAGAAAATGGCCCGGAGGTTCCTCTAGGAAACCGTCCGGGCCGCGAAGTCAATCTACTGGAGGTCAGTCAGGCACGTGCATGGGAGGCGGTAGAAGCCTGCCGCGCCGTTTGGAGCAACGCGGCGGGAAATCGGGGGATCAGATGTCCCAGTCGTGGGCGAGCTTCAGGAACCGGGCGTTCACCCAGCCCCTGGTTTCCTGCTGCTCGACGAGGCACCAGTCCGAGCCGCCCTGCGGCGCAATGATGCAGCGTTCGACCCAGACGCTGGTCCTGGGTTCGAACTCGCCGACCTTCTGGGAGTACGAGGCGGGCCACTTGCGGGCGTTCAGCGTGTCCCACTTCTTGACGCCGACGATGTGAGCGGGGGTCTCGACGTCATAGCCGGCGGCCATGACCGGCTGGATGGCGAAGGCGGCGGCGCCGGCGATGATCAGACCCGCAAGGGTCGCGACCAGCAGCTTCTCATGGGTCTTGTTCATTTGGCGTCCTCTCGGGACCGGGGTGTCGATCTGTTGGGCCGACCTTGCCCCACCCCGATTGAACCCCCTCTGAGCCGGCCATTCAGAAACCATTCATCGGCAGGGCAATCCGGCGGCAGAAATAAGGAGGGCGGGGACCGCAGCTCCCGTCCTCCCTGTACGAGTCCACTGCGTCAATTGCTCATGCGATGGACGTAGAGGCTGATAGCGTTCTGGCCCATCATCTGCACGGCGAACACGTCGATGGGGAAATAACCCCAGCGGTGCAGTTCCCTGACCAGCACAGGATTGTTGCGGATGGCCCCGCGCAGGTGCCATGCGTTGCCGTCCTCGGTGTTCATCATGTCGGTATGGGGGCACACCTCGACGACCCAGACGCCCTGCCGGCGGTCGATCCCGGTTACTTCAGCGGGCGACACGTGCGGCAGATACCCCATGTCGTTGCCGCAAGGGCGAGGCTCGAGCGGTGATATCGTTGATTGACCCACAGCGGGAAGAATAAAGGCAGACGTCAGGGTAGCTGCGGCCAGGGCGGCCAAGGCAAGCTTGTTCATTTCAGTCTCCTTGTGTGTGCGGCTGGGGCACCGCGTGACAGTCCTTTCGATGCGAGGCGTGCGCCTCAGGTTGACGCTCGCCATCAGCATGCGCTTCGGCCGTCAAACTGGCCGTGACATACGTCAATCCGGTGGGTGACGGGCAGCGCAGGAATTGCCCTAGGTTGCGCGCAACTCACGCAAATGCCGCAGCCTGCCACGTCGCCGGCAACGGAAACGTCGCCTTCGCCGCGAGCAAAACTGTGCGCCGCCCGACGAGGAGTAGCGATCGGCTGCCTTCAGAACGCGAAGCGGTGCACGTAGAGATTGATGGTGTTCTCGCCCATCATCTGCACTGCAAATACGTCGTCGCTGAAATAGCCCTTGCGCTGCAGTGCCCTGACCAGCACCGCGTTGCTGCGGATGGCGCCCCGGACGTGCGCCGCGTTGCCGTCGGAGCGCATGAAGTGGGATCTGGGGCAAATCTCGGTGACCCAGACGCGGTGCTCGACGTCGATTCCAAGCACTTCGGCGGGGGATACGGGCCTCAGGTAGCCGAGTTCGTCATCGCAGAAATGCTCCCGCGATTCACGTTCGCTCTGTGCAAGGGTGGGGAGAACAGTAGAAGACGTCAGCATGGCTATGGCCAGGGCGGCCAGTGCAAGCTTGTTCATTTCAGTCTCCTTGTTTGTGCGGCTTCGGGTTACCGCGTGCCAGTCCTTTCAAGGTGGGCGTACGCCTCTCGTTGATGCTTTGATAAACATGCTCCGCGGCAACCGGTTCGTCCGTGACATCCGTCATTGCGCCTCGCGACGGAAAGTGCCCGGCGGGTGCTGGGTTCGGCGCAAATCACATCGGACGACGTAGGCTTCGGCCAGTGGCCCTCGCCCTCCTCGCCGCCATCCCGACCGCAGAAACGAGGAGGGCGGGAACCGCGGCCCCCGCCCTTCCCTCAACTCGATCGACTGGTTCAGCGGCCGAAATGGTGCACGTAGAGACCGATCGTGTCGTCGCCCATCATCTTCACCGCGAACACGTCGTCGCTGAAATAGCCCTTTTGCTCGAGCGCCTCGACCAGCACGCCGTTATCCGCAATCGCGGTCCGCAGATATGCTGCGTTGCCGTCCGAACGCATCAGATCGGACGTCGGGCAAATTTCGGTGATCCACACGCGGTAGCCGTTGTCGATGTCGAGCACATCGGCCGGGAATACACGCTTCAGATGGCCGAGTTCGTCACCGCACTGCGAGGTTGCGGAAGAGTTGTCCTGTCCACATTGTGCGTCGCCGCACGGGGTGTCGAGTTGCACCTCCTGAGCATTGGCCGGGAGGGTGGAGAACGAAGGCAGCATGGCAACCGCGAAGGTAGCGGCGAGGGCGAACTTGATCATTTCAGTCTCCTGGTGTGAGGCGGATGAAATACCGCGGCGCAGTTCTTTTGATGTGAGGCATGCGCCTCTTGACCGCTGGGATAAGCCAGCGCCCCGGCTGTTGAACTGGTCGTGACGACGCCGTTCAGGCTCGTGACAGAAAGGGCCCGACCCGTGCTAGGTTCGGCGCAAATCACTTCGGAGGATGCGAGCGATGGCGAAGGTTCTGGTGACGGGCGGCAGCGGCAAGCTCGGGCGGGCGGTGCTCAAGGATCTGGTGACCAACGGTTATTCGGTGCTCAACATCGACCAGGCGCTGCCCAGGGAGCAAATCTGCCCGACCGTGCGCATCGATCTCACCGATTTCGGCCAGGTGGCAGAGGCCATCATGGGCGGGGTCGATGAGCGCAAGGGCCCCTTCGACGCCGTCGTCCATCTCGCGGCCATCCCGGCGCCGGGCCTGTTCGCCAACAGCCGCACCGTCGCCAACAACGTGCCCAGCAGCTACAATGTGTTCGAGGCCTGCCGCCTCGCCGGCATCAAGAATGTCGTCTTCGCCTCGAGCGAAACCGTGCTCGGCCTGCCCTTCGATTCCCCGCCGCCCTACGTGCCGGTCGACGAGGAGTATTTCCCGCGCCCCGAGAGCGCCTATTCGCTCGGCAAGCTCCTCGACGAGACCATGGCGGCGCAGTTCTGCCGCTGGGACTCGGAGCTCAAGATGGTCGGCCTGCGCTTCTCGAACGTCATGGACGTCGAGGACTACAAGGCCTTCCCCTCGTTCAACGCCGACCCCAAGCTGCGCAAATGGAACCTCTGGGGCTACATCGACGCGCGCGATGGAGCCCAGGCGGTGCGCCGCGGCATCGAGGCCGAGTTCAAGGGGTTCGAGCCCTTCATCATCGCCAACCAGGACACGGTGATGAGCCGCGCCAATGTCTCGCTGATGGCCGAGGTGTTCCCCACCGTGCCGCACAAGGGCCAGCTCTCCCCCAACGGCACGCTGCTCTCGATCGATAAGGCGCGGCGCATGCTCGACTACAACCCGCAGCATAGCTGGAGGAACCACGTCTGATGGTCCGACTGGGCGGGCACGGGCTCCCGATCGGGAGCGACGATCCCTATGCCTTCGCCCGCGCCCATCGCGAGTTCGGCTATAGCGCCGCCTATGTTCCCGAGGTGCGGATCGACGACCGTGCTCGCCTCGCCGACATCGAGCAGGCCTTCGCGGCCGAGGACGTCGTCCTCGCCGAGATCGGGATTTGGCGCAACCTCGTCTCGCCCGACGAGGCGACCCGCAAGGCCAACCTCGCCTATGCCGTCGAGCGCCTCGCCATCGCCGATGCCGTGGGCGCCGGTTGTGCAGTGAGCTACATCGGCTCGTTCCGAGCCGGGACCGACTATGCGCCCGCCGCCGAGAACATGGGCCGGGAAGCCTTCGATGCGACGGTCGAGACGGTCCGCTACCTGCTCGACACGGTGAAGCCGACACGGGCCAAATTCGCGCTCGAGATGATGCAGTACTCGTTGCCCGACAGCGTCGACAGCTATGTCGAGCTCATTCGGGCGATCGACCGGCCGATGTTCGGCGCGCATTTCGATCCGGTGAACATCATCATGACGCCGCGGGTGTACTTCGATAACGGCGCGCTGATCCGCGAGTGCTTCGACAGGCTCGGGCAGTGGGTCGTCTCGTGCCACGCCAAGGACATCAAGCTCCATCACCAGGCGGCACTGCACCTCGACGAAGTGCAGATCGGCGAGGGCGTGCTGGATTACCGCACCTACCTCACCGAGCTCGATCGGCTGCCCCGCGAGGTGCCGCTGATGCTCGAACACCTGGACGGCGCCGCCTATGCCGTGGCCCGCGATCGCATTTTCGCCGTGGGAGACGAGGTCGGGGTCAGATTCGCGCGCCCGTGAAAATCACTGCTTGGTGATTGGTCACATTCCGGCCAACACTGTGCGTTGCTAGCCTGTAGCGAACACCGGATCACTGGAGCCGCCATTGGGCGCCTACATATTGCGACGCCTGCTCCTGATGATCCCGACCTTGTTCGGGATCATGGTCGTCTCCTTCGTCATCGTGCAGTTTGCCCCGGGCGGTCCGGTCGAGCAGGTCATCGCCCAGATGTCCGGCCAGAACGTCAGCGCCACCGAGCGCATCACCGGCAGCCAGGGCGGTGACTTCGCCGGCCAAGAGACCTCGCAGGCCACGGACTCGAACGACGTCAATGCCACCTATCGCGGCGCCCGCGGACTGCGCCCGGAAATCCTCGAGCGCATCAAGAAGCAGTTCGGCTTCGACAAGCCCCCGCTCGAGCGCTTCGCCACCATGATGTGGAACTACATCCGGTTCGATTTCGGCGACAGCTACTTCCGCGACATCTCGGTCATCGACCTGATCAAGGAAAAGCTCCCGGTGTCGATCACGCTGGGCCTCTGGATGACCATCCTCGGCTACGGCGTCTCGATCCCGCTCGGCATCGCCAAGGCCATCCGCGACGGCTCGCGCTTCGACGTGTGGACCTCGTCCGTCGTCATCGTCGGCTATGCCCTTCCGGGCTTCCTCATCGCGGTGCTGCTGATCGTGCTGTTCGCCGGGGGCAGCTTCTGGGACTTCTTCCCGTTGCGGGGGCTCACCTCAGAGAACTTCGCCAGCCTCCCCTGGTACAGCCAGATCCTCGATTATCTCTGGCACATCACGCTGCCGGTCACCGCCATGGCGGTCGGCGGCTTCGCCACGGTGACGTTGCTCACCAAGAACTCGTTCCTCGAGGAGATCCGCAAGCAGTACGTCACCACCGCCCGCGCCAAGGGCCTCAACGAACGGCAGGTGCTCTACCGGCACGTCTTCCGCAACGCCATGCTGCTGGTCATCGCCAGCTTCCCCGCGGCGTTCATCTCCGCGTTCTTCGGCGGCTCGCTGCTGATCGAGACGATTTTTTCGCTCGATGGCCTCGGGCTCCTCGGCTTCCAGTCGGTGCTCAACCGCGACTATTCGGTGGTGTTCGCGACGCTCTACGTCTTCTCGCTGCTGGGGCTGGTCATCGGGCTCGTCTCCGACCTCATGTACATGTGGATCGATCCGAGGATCGATTTCGAGTCCAGGGAAGTCTGATGCACGGCATCGCAGCGGGCATCCGCTCTCCCTTCATCGCCTTCGCGCCAGCCGACCACGCCCGCCCGGCCCCCCGTCTCTCCCCGATCAACCAGCGCCGGCTCAAGGTCTTCAACGCCAACAGGCGAGGCGTATGGTCGCTGTGGATCTTCCTCATCCTGTTCATCCTCACCATGTTCGCCGAGCTGATCGCCAACGACCGGCCACTGGTGGTGAGCTACAAGGGCGAATTGCTGTTTCCGGTGCTGGTCGCCTACCCCGAGACCAAGTTCGGCGGCTTTCTCGCCGAAACGATCTATCGCGACCCGTTCATCTCGGACGAAATCAACGCCAATGGCTGGATGATCTGGGCGCCGATCCGCTACTCCTACAACACGGTCGACGAATCCCTCACCGGCGCAGTCCCCTCGAAACCTTCATGGCTGCAGACGCCCGAAGAGCGCTGCGCCTTCTATCCCGCCGGCGTCGCCGATCCCTCGTGCAACATCGGCAATTTCCACTGGCTCGGCACCGACGACCAGGGCCGCGACGTGCTCGCCCGGCTGATCTACGGCTTCCGCATCTCGGTGCTGTTCGGCCTCATCCTTACCGTGCTCTCCTCGATTGTCGGCATCGGCGCCGGGGCACTGCAGGGCTATCTCGGCGGCTGGGTCGATCTCACCGCGCAGCGGCTGATCGAGATATGGACCTCGGTTCCCTCGCTCTATCTGCTACTGATCATTTCCAGCATCATCGCCCCGAGCTTCTGGGTGCTGCTCGGTATCCTGCTGCTGTTCTCGTGGACGGCGCTGGTCGGGATCGTGCGCGCCGAGTTCCTGCGTGCCCGCAACTTCGAGTATGTCGCGGCCGCCCGGGCACTCGGCGTCTCCAACTTCAAGATCATGACGGGGCACCTGCTCCCCAACGCCATGGTCGCGACCCTCACCTTCATGCCGTTCATCCTCGCCGGCTCGGTGACGACGCTCACGGCCCTCGATTTCCTCGGCTTCGGCCTGCCGGTCGGCTCGCCGTCGCTCGGTGAACTGCTGAGCCAGGGCAAGGACAACCTCTCCGCCTGGTGGCTGGGGATCACCGGCTTCTTCACCGTCTCGATCATCCTCACCCTCCTCGTCTTCATCGGCGAGGCGGTGCGCGACGCCTTCGACCCGCGCAAAACCTTTGCGGGGCGCCAATGAGCGGCCCCCTGCTCCAGGTAGATGACCTGCACGTGGATTTCGCCACCGAACACGGCCAGATGCACGCCGTCCGCGGCGTCTCGTTCGACATCCAGCCGGGCCAGACGGTGGCACTGGTCGGCGAGTCCGGTTCGGGCAAGTCCGTCACCGCCCTCTCCGTCCTCCGCCTCCTCCCCTACCCCGCCGCTTCCCATCCCAAGGGGCGCATCCTGTTCAACGGCGTGGACCTGCTCGGTGCCGACGGTCGCGGCATCCGCGCGGTGCGCGGCAACGCCATCTCGATGATCTTCCAGGAGCCGATGAGTTCGCTCAACCCGCTCCACACCGTCGAGCGGCAGGTCAGCGAAGCGCTGATCCTCCACCGCGGCATGCGGCGCGCGGCGGCGCGCGTCCGCACCATCGAGCTCCTCACCGAGGTCGGCATCCCCAACCCGGAGTCGCGCCTCGACGATTTCCCGCATCAGCTCTCGGGCGGGCAGCGCCAGCGGGTGATGATCGCAATGGCGCTCGCCAACGAGCCGCAACTGCTCATCGCCGACGAGCCGACCACCGCGCTCGACGTCACCGTGCAGGCGCAGATCCTCGAGCTGCTGATGTCGCTGCAGAAGAAGCGCGGCATGGCGATCCTGTTCATCACCCACGACCTGCAGATCGTCCGCCGCATGGCCGAGATCACCCACGTGATGACCGAGGGCAAGATCGTCGAGTCCGGCACGACCGAGGCACTCTTTGCCAACCCCCAGCACCCCTACACGCGAAAACTCCTTGCCGCCGAGCCGAAGGGCGATCCGCCGTCGCCGGCCGCGGATGCCCCCGTGCTGGTCAGCGCCGAAAAGCTCCGCGTCTGGTTCCCGATCAAGCGCGGGTTCCTCCGCCGCATCGTCGGCCACGTGAAGGCCGTGGACGACATCGACATCACCATCCGCCGCGGCGAAACCCTCGGTCTCGTCGGCGAGTCCGGGTCGGGCAAGACCACTCTCGGCCGGGCCTTGCTCCGCCTCATCGGTTCGGAGGGCCGCATCGTCTATCTCGGCAAGGACATCGAGAAGCTCTCCTGGGGCGCCATGCGGCCCTTGCGCAAGGACATGCAGATCGTCTTCCAGGACCCGTTCGGCTCGCTCAGCCCGCGCATGTCGGTGGCCGAGATCATCGCCGAGGGCCTCGCGGTCCACGCCCCGCAGCTCAGCCCCGCCGAGCGCGACGCGAAGGTGGTCCAGGCCCTCACCGAAGTCGGGCTCGATCCCGAAGCCCGCTTCCGCTACCCCCACGAGTTCTCCGGCGGCCAGCGCCAGCGCGTCGCCATTGCCCGCGCCATGGTGCTCGAGCCGAAATTCGTCGTCCTCGACGAGCCCACCTCCGCCCTCGACATGAGCGTCCAGGCCCAGGTGGTCGACCTGCTCCGCGACCTGCAGCGCCGGCACAACCTCACCTATCTCTTCATCTCGCACGACCTGCGCGTCGTCCGGGCGCTCGCCAATGAGCTGATGGTGATGCGCAACGGCAAGGTGGTCGAGCACGGCCCGGCCCGCGACATCTTCGCCGCGCCGCAATCCGACTACACCAAGGCCCTGATGGCTGCCGCCTTCGCCGTCGAGGCGGCTCCGAGCCCCGAGGTGGCGCAGTGAGGGGAGCCGCGGATCAGGTGGCTGTGGACCCCCACCCCTGTCCCCCTAAGAATGGGGAGGGAGACCCTCTCACCGCTATCAGTGCTTTGGTCTCCCTCCCCAGTAGGGGGAGGGGACAGGGGTGGGGGTCCACAGCCGCGATCTCTCCTGGACCACCCTCGATTCCCGCCGCAATCGCCCCTAAGCTCCCCCGCAACGTTCTCCCCCAACGGAGGCCCTTCATGCACCTCGCCAAGCTCGCCACCCTCACCCTCGCAGCCCTCCTCGCCCTCTCCCCAGCCCTCGCGCAGGAGAAGGTCTGGCATCACGCCGGCTCGCTGATCGGCGAGCCGAAATACCCCGAGGGCTTCGCCAGGTTCGACTACGTGAACCCCGATGCCCCGGTCGGCGGCCAAGTGCGGCTGAGTTCGATGGGCGGCTTCGACACCTTCAACCCGATCCTGCCCGAGGGGGAACCGGTCGACGGGATCGGCCTCGTCTATGAGACGCTGACCACCGCCTCGCTCGACGAGACCTCGACGCAATACGGCGACCTCGCCGAAGCATTCAGCTTCCCCGACGACTATTCCTCGGTCACCTTCCGCATGAACCCGCGCGCCAAGTGGGCGGACGGCGAGCCGGTGACCGCCGAGGACGTGGTCTGGTCGTTCAACAAGATCATGGAGCTGAACCCCAGCCAGGCGAACTACTACGCCAACGTCACCAAGGCCGAAGTCACGGCGCCGGGCGAGGTGACCTTCACTTTCGACCAGAAGGGCAACCGCGAGCTGCCGCACATCATGGGCCAGCTGATCGTCCTGCCCCAGCACTGGTGGGAAGGCACCGGCCCGGACGGCAAGCCGCGCGACATCGCCCACTCCACCCTCGAGCCGCCGATGGGCTCGGGCCCGTACAAGCTCGCGAGCTTCTCGCCCGGCGCCTCGGTCACCTACGAGCGGGACCCCAACTACTGGGCCCTCAAGGAGCCGTTCAACATCGGGCAGAACAACTTCCAGCAGATCAAGTACGAGTATTTCCGCGACACCACCGCCGAGTTCGAAGGCTTCAAGGGCGACGAATTCGACTGGTGGGACGAGAACCTCGCGCTGCGCTGGCAGAACGGCTACGACTTCCCCGCCGTCACCGAAGGCAAGGTGACCAAGGAGCTGTTCGAGAACAATTACCGCGGCTCGGGCGTCCTCGTCGGGTTCGTCCCGAACCTTCGGAAGCCCCTGTTCCAGAACGAAGCCCTGCGCGAAGCGATGCTCTACGCGTTCGATTTCGAGGAGCTCGACAAGCTCAGGTTCTTCGGCCAATACGACCGCATCAACAGCTACTTTTACGGCACCGAGTTCGCTTCGTCCGGCCTGCCTCAGGGCAAGGAGCTCGAAATCCTCAACTCGGTCAGGGACCTCGTCCCCGCCTCGGTATTCACCACCGAATACAAGAACCCGGTCAACGGCGATCCGACCAAGCTGCGCAACAGCCTCCGCACCGCCAACCAGATCCTCACCCAGGCCGGATACACCCTCAACGGCAACCAGCTGATGGACCCGACCGGCAAGCCGGTCTCGTTCGAGATCCTGCTCAACGGCCCGACCATCGAGCCGATCGCCACGGCGTTCCAGACCAACCTCAAGCGGCTCGGCATCGACGCCACCATCCGCACCGTCGACTCACCGCAATATATCGAGCGGGTCGGCAAGCGCGACTACGACATGATCTATACCGGCTGGGGCCAGTCGCTCTCCCCGGGCAACGAGCAGCGCGACTTCTGGGGCTCGGCGTCAGCCCAGGGCGAGGACAGCCGCAACTATGCGGGCATCGCCGACAAGGGCATCGACGCATTGATCGACAAGGTCATCTTCGCCACCGACCGCGATACGCTCATCGCCGCCACCCGCGCGCTCGACCGTGTGCTGCTCGCCCACCACTACGTGACGCCGACCTACACGCTGCGCAAATCTCGCATCGCCCGCTGGGACCGCTTCAGTCACCCCGATCCCCTCCCCGAATTCAACATCGGCTTCCCCACGGTCTGGTGGTACGACGAGGCAAAGGCGGCCAAGACCGGGGCAGCGAAGAACTAGGCCTTCGACAGATCGAACCAGGCGAGGCCCTTTTGCCGGGCCTCGTCCCGCGCCTCGTCGTACCCCGCGTCCGCGTAACGCATCACGCCGAGCCCGGTATCATTGGTCAGCGCGTGGCTCAGCCGCGCGTCGGCCGCCTCCGTACCGTCCGCCACCAGCGTCACGCCGGCCGAGGTCATGTACCCGGCGTAGCCGCCGCCGCCCGAGTGGATGGCGACGAGGTCGGCCATCGAGGCCGTCAGCAGCATGGCATCGAGCAGCGGCCAGTCGGCGATGGCGTCCGAGCCGTCCTTCATGTTCTCGGTCATGATGTTGGGGTGCGCCATGGCGCCGGCGTCGAGGTGATCGCGGCTGAACGCCACCGGGCCGCTCAATTCCCCTGATTTTACAAGGGCATTGACGGCCAGTGCCAGCTGCGTGCGCTCGCCGTGGCCAAGCCAGGCGATGCGGGCGGGCAGGCCCTCGAACGGCACGTATTGGCGCGCGAGGCCGATCCAGTTGGTGACGATGTTGTTGCCGGGAAACATCTCCAGCACCAGGTCGTCGATTCGCCGGATATCGTCCGGCTCGCCGGACAGCGCCATCCAGCGGAAGGGGCCGATGGCCCGTGCGAACAGCGGTCTCAGGTAGGCTTCGGTGAAGATCGGGATGTCGAACGCGTGCTCGACGCCGCCCTTTTTCGCCTGGGTGCGGATCAGGTTGCCGTTGTCGAACACCTCGGCGCCGGCGCGCTGGAAGGCGAGCATGGCGTTGACGTGTTCGACGATGGAAGCCGTGCTTTCGGCCATCAACAGCGCCGGATTGGCTATGCGTAGGTCATGGACTTCCGCCAGCGTGCGCGTCCGCGGCACGTAGCCATAGACGAGGTCGTGCGCACTGGTCTGGTCGGTCACGATATCGGGCACGATTCCCCGCCGCACGATCTCGGGATAGACGTCGGCGGCGTTGCCGACGAGCCCGACCGAGAGCGGGCGCTTCTCCTTCACGGCGGCGTCGATCATCGCCAGCGCGGTGTCGAGGTCGGGGGCGATCTCCTCGAGGTAGCCGATGTCCTTCCGCCGTCGCGCCCGCTCCGGATCGATATCGACGACGAGGATCGCGGCGCCCGCCATGCGGCCGGCCAGCGGCTGCGAGCCGCCCATGCCGCCGAGCCCGGCGGTGAGGATGAAGCGGCCGCGCAGGTCGCCGCCGAAGCGCTTCTCGGCGATGCGCATGAAGATCTCGTAGGTGCCCTGGATCACCCCCTGGCTGCCGATATACTGCCACGCCCCGGCGGTCAGCCCGCCCCAGGCGATCAGGCCCTTCTTCTCGAGCTCGTAGAACACCTCGGCCTTCGCCCACTGCCCGACGATGTTGCAGTTGGCCATGATCACCAGCGGCGCCTGCGCATGGGTCTTGAACAGGCCGATGGGCTTGCCGGACTGGATCAGCAGCGTCTGGTCCTCGTCCATGGTGGTCAGCGCGGCGACGATCTGCCTGTGCGCTGCCCAGTTGCGCGCGGCCTTCCCGAGCGCGGCGTAGACCACGAGGTTGTCGGGGTCCTCACCGACAGAGAGCACGTTCTCGAGCAGGCGGAGCAACCCCTCCTGGCGCCAGCCTTTGGCGCGGAGGACGGGGCCGGAGGGGATGGGGAAATTGGGGTGGCGGGAATTGGGTTTGGGCATGGTGTGGAGGTTCTAGCACCAGCCGCAAGATGGCGAAACTGCCCCTCACCCGGCGCTACGCGCCACCCTCTCCCTCAAGGGGAGAGGGAAGAAGGCGAGATTGTGCCACGCTCTTCCCCTCTCCCCTTGA
This sequence comes from Devosia sp., assembly GCF_028290645.1. GTDB lineage: Bacteria > Pseudomonadota > Alphaproteobacteria > Rhizobiales > Devosiaceae > Devosia_A. The sequence continues at coordinate 17,675 of NZ_JAQGJL010000372.1, forward strand.
GGGAGAGGGTGGCTCGGCGAAGCCGAGGCGGGTGAGGGGCAGTTCAGACCCCTACTTCCACCCCTTCGCCGCCTTCTTCTTCCGCTTCACCCCATCCAGCGCGTATTTCACCAGCTCGATCCCCATAGCCTTCTCCACCGGCGGATAGACCGCCGGATCGAGCACCGACGAGGCCAGCGGAATGATCTTCTTGGGGACGTGGAGGACGAAGACGAACATGCCTTCGCGCAACTGCCCGGCGCTGAGCGGGGTGCCGGCGGCGTCGAGGGTGGCGATCACGTCGGGGAAGGTCGCGAGCCGGGTGCCGCCGGCGTCATCCACTGCCATGTATTCGTTCATGGTGTGGATGGTGACCGCCTTGTCGCCATCGCCCAGCGCGAACCGGCCGATGTCGAAGGCCTCCTTTGTGTAGACGAGCTCCTTCTTCGTCACCGCGCCCTTGGCCAGGATGCTGCCGCCCGTCGTCTTGACGATGGCGTCGATGACCGCCGAGCCGCCTTTCTTTTCCGCCGCGATGATCGCTTCGCCGAGGCTCAGCGCCAGCGAGATGCCGCCGAGTGCCGCGTTGCGCCGCACGTATTTGGCGCGCAGCGGGTTGCGGCACGAGGCGATGAAGCCGCCCGACTGGTCGGCGGCGGTGCGAAGGATCGGCGAGATCTTTGCCGTCGCGCCCTTCACCACCAGCTCGATATAGCGGTTCTCGGCACGGTTGCCGCCCACTGCGGTCTGGATCATCTTTTTCGGGCTGCCGGCCATGCCGATCGAGCCCATGTCGCCCGTCGGGTGCGCGCGGATATCGCCCACGGCGTCCACCACCTTGGTGCCGAGCAGCGCCGAGGGCAGCCAGGCGTTCAGCGTCGAGCTCTTGCCGTTCTGCCCGATCATCAGGCCGCTCAGCTTCTCGCCCAGCGCCTTTTCGAGCAGCTTCACGGCCTTGACGTAGTCGACACCCTGCATCTCCCACGCGGTAGTCGAGGCCGGCGCGCCGATGGCGGCGGCGGTTGCCACCCAGTCGCGCGGGTCGAGCTCCTCGATGTCCACCAGCTCGGGCTTGCCGACGCTCACCGCAGCATAGCCGAGCATCCGGCCATGATCGGCCCAGCCACCGCCGCCAGCAGCATAGACGGAGCCGCCCTTTACGGCGGGCTCCACGTCTTTTTCGGTCAATACGCGACCCATACTACAATTCCCCGTCCAACCGCTTCACCGCCTCCAGCAGCACCGCAGCGCCAAGCGCCACGTCGGCTGTTTCGGCATGTTCTTCCGGCGTGTGGCTGCGGCCGCCGAGGCAGGGGATGAAGATCATCGCTGCCTTGGTGATCCGCGCCATCCAGGCCGTGTCGTGCCCGGCGCCCGACGCCAAACGGCGGTGGCGCGCGCCCACGGCCACGGCTGCCGCGTCGAGCGTATCAAGCACGAAGGGGTCGCAAGGCGTTGGGAAATTGTCGGAAATGGTCAATGGGGGTTCTATGGCGACGCCGGTCTCGGTGCTCACCGCCTCGGCCAACGCGCCGAGTTCCGCAACGAAAGTTTCCATGTCCTCGCGGCGCTCGGCCCGCGCGTCGACCAGGAGGCGCGCCTGCGACGGCACAACATTGGCCGCCCCCGGCTCGATCGAGAATTCACCCACAGTCGCGGCGAAGTGAAAATCTCCCTGGCTCAGTTCGGTCCCCAGCACCTCGATGCCCAGCACCAGCCGCGCCGCCGTCGCCAGTGCATCCTGGCGCGAGCCCATTGGCGTCGTCCCGGCATGGTCGGCGCGGCCGTTGACGATGATCTCGATACGCGTGATCCCGGCGATCGCGGTGACGACGCCGATATCGAGATGCCCGTCCTCGAGCACCGGCCCCTGCTCGATATGCAGCTCGAGGAAGGCCACGATGTCGTCGCGCTTCTCCTGCCGCAGCGGATTGCCTCCGACCTCGGCGATGCCCTCGCGCAGGCTGAACTCGTCGACCTCGCGATCGAGCCATGCCTCCGGCCGCACACCGGCCATGCCGCGGCTGCCGACGCAGGAGACGCCGAAGATCGACACTTCCTCGGCGAGGAAATCGACGATCTCGAGGTCGTGGCGGAGCTCGATGTGCTGGTCTCGCAGGGCGCGGGCCACTTCCAGCGCCGCCGAGACCCCGGCGATGCCGTCGAAGCGGCCGCCATCGGGGACGGTGTCGGAGTGGGAGCCGAGCATGATGGTGCCCTGTCCCAAGTTTCCCGGCCGGCGGCCGATGAGGTTGCCGGAAGCATCGATACGTGTCTCGAGCCCCGCCGCCTCGAAGCGGCGGACGAGCCATTCGCGGCCGCGGAGGAACATCGGGGTGAAGGCGCGGCGAGTGTAGGGGCGTCCGGGTTCGGTGATCTCGGCGAGGGAGGCGATGTCCTCGGCGATGCGGGCGGGGTTTGTGGAGAGATTGGTGGCCATCAAGAGCCCCCACCCCTGTCCCCTCCCCGCAAGGGGGAGGGAGACGATGGAGCCGCGTGCGCCGTGTCAGGCTCTGCCGTTTGCTCGAAAGGCGTGGTTGCGATGGCTGATCGTAAGGGTCTCCTCCCCCCTTGCGGGGGAGGGACAGGGTGGGGGGAGTTCGACACACGAGATACCGCCCCAAGCACGCCGGCAATCACCTCGTACACGCCATCTGCGTTTTGCAGCACATAGTCATTGGTGAACCGGAGCACGTGAATGCCCCTGCCCCGCATGTACTCGTTCCGGTTAGCGTCGTAAGCCACGGCCCGGTCCGTCCCATGCGTCTCCCCGTCCATTTCGACAATGACCTTCGCGTGCAAACAGGCAAAATCTGCGTAGTAGGGACCAACCTGCTGCTGCCGCCGAAAATGCCAGCCCTGCTCGCGGAAATGCCAGAGTATGCGCCACATGGCACGCTCCGGTCCCGTCTGATCCCGGCGCAGTTTCCGGGCGCGTTCAATGCTCAAAGACACCCCCACCCCTGTCCCCTCCCCGCAAGGGGGAGGGAGACGTCAAGCTTGCTCCGAGTGTAAGGTTGCTCGTACCAACTCATCCCCTCCCTCTGCTCGCCGTTTGATGCCGTCGCAAGCCCGGGGCGCGTTCAGTGCTCAAAGATACCCCCACACCCCTGTCCCCTCCCCGCAAGGGGGAGGGAGACGCTTGCAGTTTGCTCCGCGCTTGAGGTTACGAAGACAGATCGGGAGGGTCTCCTCCCCCCTTGCGGGGGAGGGATAGGGTGGGGGGTACTCTTTACGCACCACCCCATCACCTCGCTCCGGGCTCTTGCCGCACGCTCCGGCCCTGGCTGATCCCGCCGCAGTTTTCTTGCACGTTCAATGCTCAAAGAGACCCCCCACCCCTGTCCCCTCCCCGCAAGGGGGAGGGAGACGCTTACAGTTTGCTCCGCGCGCGAGGTCACGAAGACCGATCCGGAGGGTCGCCCTCCGCACCATCACCTAACCTCCGGCCGAACCCACCGCCCTGCCCCGGGCTCCGCCACCTTCGTCCCGTCGAACACCTGCCGCCCGCGCAGCCACGTCCCGGCCACGGTCCACGGCAGCTCGATGCCGTTGTAGGGGCTCCACCCCACGACATTGTGCCCCGAGCGCGCGGCGTCGTAGACCTGCGGGCGGTCGACCAGGACGGTGATGTCGGCGTCCTTGCCGGCCTCGAGCGCTCCCTTCTGGCTGAGGCGGAAGTGTCGCGCCGGGTTTGCCGCCATCAGCTTTGCCGCCCAGGTCAGCGAGATGCCGCGCTGCAGCGCGCCCTTGACGAATAGCGGCACCATGGCTTCGAGCCCCGGCACGCCGGAGGCATTGGCAAGCATATCCGGGTTGGTCTTCCTGTCCTCCGACCAGCTGACGTGGTCGGTCGAGACCAGCGTCACGTTGCCGGCCGCCACCTGCCGCCACAGCGCCTCGACTTCGGCGCGGGGGCGGATCGGGGGGTTGATCTTGGCCTTGCCGCCGAGACGGCGGACGTCGTTTTCCTCGTCGAGCGTCAGGTAGTGGATGCAGCATTCTATACTGGCGTGGAAGCCCCGCGCCCGGTAGTCGGCGGCGATGTCGTAGCCGCGGCTGAGGGAGCAGTGGACGACGTGGGCGTCAGCGCCGGTCGCTGCACCGGTTTCGTAGATTTCGAGCGTCGCCAGCAGCTCGGTCAGCGGCGGGCGGCTGAGGCCGTGGGCGCGCCAGTCGGTGATGCCGGAGGCCTTCACCCTGGCCATGGCGGCGCGGACGCTTTCGTCGTCTTCGTTGTGAACGCCACCGGTCAGCCCCGTCATTGCCACTTCGATGAACGCTTCCTGAAGCAGCGGCGGCGAGATGCGGGGAAAGCGCACCGGGTCCGTGCCGAAGGTCGAGAACTTGAACGCGGCGACCCCTGCTGCCGCCTGCTCGGCGATGCGGGTCGCGCCCTCCTCCGGGTTGATCGTGCCGTAGAGCGCGAAGTCCACCCGGGCCTGCGGCTCGGCGTGAGCGACCTTTCGCTCCACCGCTGCGGCCGAGCAGACGAGGTCGCCTTCGTCATAGGGCATGTCGACAATGGTGGTGACGCCGCCGGCTGCCGCGGAGCGGGTCGACCAGATGAAATCCTCCTGGTTGCGCTGGCTCAGCGAGTGCACCTGCGCGTCGATGGCGCCGGGGAGGATCAGGGCCTTGCCGAGCAGATGCCGTTCATGCGCATGCGGGGGCGTCCCCTCGCCGACATGGATGACCTTGCCGTCGCGCACCGCGACATAGCCGTCCTCGATGATCAGCGAGGGCAGCACCACGGTGCCGGCGAGGACGAGATCGAAATCGGACATGCTTGCCTCGCGGCCTCCCTTAACTCGGTGTCACGGTGGGGAAACCCCAGTTCACGATATCTCCCTCCGCTGTCCGGTCCTTGCCATCAGTATCCGCTCGAGCGCCGAGAGCGCATCATAGATCAGAACGGCCATCACGCCGACCACCAGCCCGCCTTGCGCCACGAAGGCGAGGTTGTTGGAGAGGAGACCGGCGATGATCACCTCGCCAAGCGTCGAGGCGGCGACGGTCGAGCCGATGGTGGCGGTGGCGACCGAGATCACCACCGAGAGCCGGATGCCGGCGAGGATCACCGGCGTCGCGAGCGGCAGCTCCACGTCGAGGAGCCGCTGGCGGTCGGTCATGCCCACGCCACGTGCCGCTTCGGTGACGGTGGGCGGCAGGGTCGTGAGGCCGGTGAGCGCGTTCTCGAAGATCGGCAGCAGCCCGTAGAGGAACAGCGCCACCAGCGTCGGGGCGGTGCCGAAGCCGAGCACCGGAACGGCGAGCGCCAGCACGGCGACCGGGGGAAAGGTCTGGCCGATATTGGCGATCGAACGGCTCAATGGCAGGAACTCGGCGCCGAACGGGCGCGTCACCAGGATAGCGAGGCCGACGGCCACAAGCGTTGCGGCAATCGTGGCGATCGCAACGATGGTCAGGTGGCTGAGCGTCAGGTTCAGCAGCGAGTTCTGCGTGTAGATCGCCGGCTGGCCGTTCCTGGTCAGTGGCTGGAACACGAAGGCGAAGCTCTCGGGCGTGACGATGAACGCCACCAGCAGCGCGAGGACGACCAGCCGGATGATCAGGCCGATGCTCATTGCGGGCGCTCTGCCTTGTGGGCGATGTCGTCGCGGCGGATGCGGCCGATGAGGGCGCCGCTTTCGTCGATCACCGGCAGCATCTCGCGGCCGCTCCACAGGCACTCGGCATAGGCGTCGCGCAGCGAGGCATCGGCGGAGATCGGTTCGCCCTGCGCCGGACCGGGCTCGACCAAGTCGCGGACCTTCCAAAGCGACAGCAGCCGGAACGGGCGCTCGCCGGTACCGATCAGTTCGGCGACGAACGGGGTGGCGGGATTGGCGATGATCTCATGGGGCGGCGCGTATTGCAGGAGCTTGCCCTTGTCCATCACGGCGATGCGCGTACCGAGATGGATGGCCTCCTCCATGTCGTGGGTCACCAGCACGATGGTGGTGCCGAAGCGCTTCTGGATGGCGAGGAGGTCCGACTGCGCCTTGCTCCGGATGATCGGGTCGAGCGCGCCATAGGGCTCGTCCATCAGCAGCAGTTTGGGCTCGGCGGCGAGGGCGCGGGCCACCCCGACCCGCTGCTGCTGGCCGCCCGAGAGCTCGCTCGGCAACCGGTCGCGAAATTCCGCGGGATCGAGCTGGAAGAGATTTAGAAGCTCATCCACCCTTTGTGCGGTTTTCTGCTTGTCCCAGCCGAGCAGCTCGGGGACGGTGGCAATGTTCTGCCCCACCGTGCGATGCGGAAACAGCCCATGCCCCTGGATCGCGTAGCCGATCCGGCGGCGGAGCTCGAAGGCCGGTTCCGACCGCGTATCCTGCCCGTCGATCTTCACCGTGCCGGAGGTGGGCTCGATCAACCTGTTGATCATCCTCAACAAAGTGGTCTTGCCCGAACCCGAGGTGCCGACGATTACCGCGAGCTCGCCGTCCTCGACGGTCATGCTGACATGGTCGACCACGGTCAGGTCGAGATAATCCTTGGTGAGGGCCTCGATCTCAATCACGGCGCATATCCTTGGGCGAGACCATTTCCACAATAGAATCAAGCACTACGGCGGCCGCGAAGGCCAGCGCCACGGTCGGCACGGCGCCGAGCAGCACCAGGTCCATGGCCGTCTGTCCGACGCCCTGGAAAACGAAGACGCCGAAGCCGCCGCCGCCGATCAGCGCGGCGATGGTAGCGAGGCCGATGTTCTGGACGAGCACGATCCGGATGCCGGTGAGGATCACCGGGAAGGCGAGCGGGAACTCGACCGTCAGCAGCCGCTGCCGGTCGGTCATGCCCATGCCCTTGGCCGCATCGTTGGCGGCGGGCGGCACATTGTCGAGGCCTACCACGGTGTTAGCGACCACCGGCAGCAGCGAATAGGCGAAGAGGGCCACCATCGCCGGCGCCGCGCCGATGCCGGAGATGCCGAGGGCCGAGGCGCTAGGGATGTTGGCCGCCACCCAGGCCAGCGGCGCGATCAGGAGGCCGAACAGGGCGATGGAGGGCACGGTTTGGATGGCGTTGAGGACGTTGAGGACGGGAGCGCGCAGGGCATCGCTGCGGTGGCAGAGAATGCCGATGGGGATGCCGGCGACCGTGGCCGCGGCCAGCGAGCCCAGCGCCAGCGCCAGATGCGTCTGCGCCTCGCGCCAGAAGGTGTCGCCGCGGTTGAAATATTCACGCAGGATCGAGAGGTCGTTGAGGGTGCCCGAGCCGAGCAGAACGGCGAAGAAGATGGCGACCCCCACGAGGGCGCCGATGCGCGTCCACGGCCTCAGCTTCAGCCGCGCAATGGCGTCGGCGGCGAGGAGCGCGAAGGCGAAGATCAGCAGCCAGAAGCCAGCGCCGGGCGAGACGCGGGCGATCCGGTCGCCCTCGGGGGTGAGGAAAGACGCGGCGTGCCCGACGGCGATGAAGAGGATGGCGAGCACGACAAGGCTGGTCCAGAGCCGCCACAGGGTGGGCGTCCTGAACAGGGCGATGGCGATGGCGGCGAACAGCGCCAGCACGAGGAGCGTGGCTTCCCAGGCGGGCAGCGCGGCGAAGATGGACTTGGACTCGCCTAGAACGATGCGGTTGGCCCGGAAGGCGGCGAAGGGGAGGAATGACGCGACGGTGGCGATGGCGGCAATGAGGACGCCGAGCTTGTCGATGGCGAACTGCAGGCGGCGGGGGACCGCTACAACGGCACTCACTGCCTGCCTCCCCTTATCCGGCGCTGCGCGCCACCGTCTCCCCGAGCGGGATAATAAGCGCGGTGGCACCATCGTGCCACGGCCGTTCTCCTCCCCGTCGGGGAGAGGGTGGATCGGCCCGAGGCCGAGACGGGTGAGGGCCCTCCCGCCGCGATATCGCAAAACCCGTTCATCGCGAAAACATTAGGGGCGGGCAGTAGTCCTGCCCACCCCCAAAATGCGTTGTCTGCGCTGTAGTTTACTTCAGGAAGCCGTTGGTCTTCAGCCAGTCGACGGCGACGTCCTTGGCGGCTTCGCCACCGACCTGGATGCGGCCGTTCAGGCCCTGGAGCGTGGTGAGGTCGAGCTTGGCGAAGACCGGCTTCAGCAGCTCCTCGATCTGCGGGTTGGCCTTCAGCACGGCCTCGCGGATGATCGGGGCGGGCTCGTAGACCGGCTGCACGCCCTTGTCGTCGGCCATCACCACCAGACCCGAGGGGGCGATGCCACCGTCGGTGCCGTAGACCATGGCAGCGTTGACGCCGTTGGTCTGCTGCGCGGCGGCAGCGATGGTCGCGGCAGTGTCGCCGCCCGAAAGGGTCACCAGCTGGTCGGGCTTCAGGGTGAAGCCGTAGACTTCCTGGAACTTGGGGAGCGCCGCGGGGGACGAGACAAACTCGGCCGAGGCGGCGAGCTTGATGTTGCCGCCGCCGGCAATGTATTTGCCGAGATCGGAGAAGGTGGCGAGCTTGTTGGCATCGGCCACATCCTTGCGGACCGCCACGGCCCAGGTGTTGTTGGCAGGAGCCGGCGTCAGCCAGACGATCTTGTTGGCGTCGAAGTCGAGCTTCTTGGCCTCATCGTAGCCCTTGGCGGCATCGTTCCAGATCGGATCGTCGGCCTTCTCGAAGAAGAACGCGGCGTTGCCGGTGTACTCGGGGTAGATGTCGATTTCGCCGGCGGTGATCGCCTGGCGCACTACCGGGGTGCCGCCGAGCTGGATCTTCTCGGTCACGGGAATGCCGTTGGCCTGCAGCACCTGGCTGATGATGTTGCCGAGCAAGCCGCCTTCGGTATCGATCTTCGAGGACACGACGACCTGGGCGTTGGCAGCAGTCACCGTGAAGGCCAGCGCCGCGACGGCGCCGAGCAGTTTCTTCGAAAGCATGGATGGTCTCCTTATTGCTCCGGCCTTTGTGTGATCCCTGGGCCGGAATTGGCGCCAAACCTATACGTACCCCTCGGAAAAGTCATACTCCCGCGTGCTACGTGACCGGGCCAAGCGCGAAAAACTCGTCCAGTGCATGGATGGGCGCGTGGGAAATCAGTTCCGCCATGGTCTGTTCCGAGCCCAGATCGCTTTCGATGATCTCGACTTCCGCCGAGAGCGGTCGATCGATTTCGTAGAACTCGGCGTGCTTGCGCACCTTCTCGTAGATCATGCCGGGAACACCGCTGGGGCGATCGCCGTGAATGTCCATCGCCTGCGCCGCCAGCAGTCCTTCGAGCGCCGCGAGGCGCTTCAGGGCCCGCACCTGACGTTCGAAGCGCTCGACCACCAGCGGCAGGAACGAGACCTCGTCCTCGAGCCCCGCCGCCACCACCAACGATTGCGCGGACACCGGCACCGACATCGAGAGCGCTCGGGCGAACAGTTCGCCGGCGAGCTTGATGATCGGGCCGAAGCCGGTGGCGATGGCGCCGCGCGGCACGAGGTTGATCGGAAGGTCGCGGCGCGCGCCGTTAGACAGCAGCACGCAGCGGTTGAACGAGTTGCGCGCCGCGTGCGCCAGCCCCAGCTGGGCGGTCTGGAGATAGATGGTGACGTCGAGGGGGAGCGAGCCGCCCGAGGTCAGCACCTGGCCGCCAACGACCACCGGGTTGTCGTCGGTACGCCCGGTGGCGGCAAGAATGGTGCGGCCGCAGACCAGGAGGGTGTCGAATACCGAGCCGAAGACCTGCGCCATCATCCTGAGGCTCAGCGGGTCCTGGATATGTGTGGCGTCGGGCCAGTCCCAGCCCATGGCGTTGTGGTAAAGCCAGGCGCCGATCTCGGCCTCGCGCTCGGTGCCCACATGCGCGACGGCCTTCCACGGGTCGCGCGAGGCGCCCAGCGCACCGGCGGTGGTGAGGCTGGTGGCGAGCAGCATACGGACGGTGGAGGCGGCCGAGCGCGTTGCCTCGGCGGCGGCGGCGAAACCGACCGCATTGACGCTGATCGAGGCAAGGCTATCGCGCGGCGCCATTCGCCAGGGCGCGAGGCCGGCATCGGCAAGCGCCGCCTCGGCCGACATGCGGCGGTTCTGGTACACGGCTTCGCCGACGCCGGTGAGCACGGCGCCGATCTGGCCCATCAGCCCAATATCGGCGGTGCCGATAGAGCCGGTGCGCCGCACCACCGGCACCACGTCCTTGTCGAGCAGCGCCAGGTAGGCCTCGACGAGGCCGCGCGAGCAGCCAACCCGGCCGGTGAGGGCGGTGTTGACGCGGATCGCCATGGCGTTGCGGACCACCGAGTTGGGGAATGGGGCACCGGTGCCGAAATGGTGGGCCCGGACGAGGCCGATGTTGAAGGTCTCCATCTGCTCGGGCGTCCACTCGACGTCCTTCATTGCGCCCACGCCCGTGGTTGCGCCGTAGACCGGCTCGCCGCGGGCGATCTTGTCGTCGAGCACCTTGCGGGCGACATCGACGCGGTCCATGGCGGCAGGGTCAGCCTCGAGCACGACGGCGCGCTGCCCGATGCGCGCCAGGTTCGCGAAGCTCAGAGGCTTGCCGTTGAGGGAGAGAGTCTCGGATTGGGGATGAAACTGCTGCATAGGCAGGGATTAGCGGGTGCAAGGCAGGCGCGCAATGGGAGGGGCTGGCGCGTTGGGGGGGCGCCTGCCCGAGGCGCGGGAGCGGCGGGGTCTGTGGCCGGGATTTGGAAAGATTCGAGCGTGGGGCCACCCCCACCCTTGATCTCTCCCCACAAGGGGGAGGGAGTCGACTGAGGGGATCAGGGACACTAAGCTTGGCGGTCGCTGCCCGGGAGTGGGTAGCGCTCGACTTCGCGCAGCAGTTCGATGAAGCCGTCGACGGCGGTTTCGACGGTGATGCGGCCCTTGTCCGCGGTGGCCTTGCTGGCTTCGCCGGCGGCGCCGAGGGGGTGGATGTCGCTGGCGATCCAGGCGTAGCTCAGCATGCCGGTGGGACGGAGGTACTTGTAGGCCTGCTCGTCGCGCTGGGCGACGGAGGGGAAGTCCTGGAGCTTGTCGGTGTTCACCAGTTCAGGGCGGAAGTGCATCACCAGCGAGGTCTCGCTGTCGCCGCCGTGGATGCCGAAACGGTTCTCGATGTCGGAGTAGATGTCCTTGGGCCAGAAGTGGCTCCAGCCGGCCTTCACCGCCAGCATGTTCTCGCGCACCCGGAGCTCGCGGGCGACGATGTCGAGGATCGACACGTTCCCGCCGTGGCTGTTGACGAACACCACCTTCTTGATGCCGGTGCGGGCGATCTCGAGGCCGACCTGCGTCCAGGCGTCGATCAGGTTGGTGGCGGTGTGGCTGACCGTGCCCTTCTGCCAGATGTGCTCGTTGGACTTGCCGATCGCCTGGACCGGCAGGATGCGGATATCGAGGTCGGCCGGGGCGCGCTGCACCAACAGATCGAGGTGGCCCTGGTTGATGATGGTATCGGTGCCGACGGGCAGATGCGGGCCGTGCTGCTCGACTGCGGCGACCGGGAAGACGGCGATGGTCTTCATCGGATCGAGGCCGTGGAATTGGGTGGCGGAGAAGTCGTTCCACCAGATCTTGCGGTAGCTCATGGGAAGTCTTTCGAAGGGTTGGGTCAGCCGGGCGTCGCCGCCACGGCCTCGATCTCGACGACGAATTCGGGGCGGGCGAAACCGGCGACGATCATCAGGGTCGAGGCGGGAAAGGGCTCGGAAAACAGGGCGTTGCGGACCTGCATGTAGGGCTGCAGGTGCTCGCGGCCGGTGACGTAGGCGTTGATGCGGACGATATCCTTCAATGCCATGCCGGCCTCGCCCAGGATGGCGAGGATGTTCTGGAAAGCGAGCTCGGCCTGCCCGGCGCAATCGGGTGGAATCAGGCCATCCTTGCCGATGCCGAGCTGGCCGGAAACGAAGACGAAGCGGGAGCGGGACGCCACCTCGACGCCCGGGCTGTAAGGCGCGAAGGGCGGGTGAATACTGTCTGGTAAAAGCGGCTTATGCACAGGACCCCCGATGTGTATGCTCAGCTAAGCGTCAAACGCTCACTAAGGAAAGCCCCATTCTGACCCTTATTGCCTATTATCGCGGCAGTTCGCCCGGTGGCGCGTTTTTGGGCTTTTCTTTTTCAATCGGGCGCGGAATGAATGGCCCGCGTGCTCTCGGGCACAGGAGTTTGCCGACCCGCCGGGCGGGGGACAAGCCCGGCGGATACCGTAACAGGGAGACTAAATGATGATCGACTTCACCAAGCTCATCTCGGCCGGCGCGATAACGCTGGCACTGGGTATGGGCGGCGCGCTGGCGCAGGACAAGGTCAGCTTCGGCACCAACTGGCTCGCGCAGGCGGAGCACGGGGGCTACTACCAGGCCGTGGCCGATGGCACCTATGCCAAGTACAATCTCGACGTCACCATCCGCCAGGGCGGGCCGCAGGGCGCCAACCGGTCGCTGCTGATCGGCGGGCAGATCAACTTCTACATGGGCGGGCCGACCACCGCGATCGACGCGGTCAAGGAAGGCATCCCGACCCTCACCATCGCCTCGATCTTCCAGAAGGATCCGCAGGTGCTGCTGGCGCATCCGGATTCCGGCTTCGAGACCTTCGCGGATCTCGCCAAGGCTTCGAAATACATCCTCTCCAAGGACGGCTTCATCTCCTATTTCGGCTGGATGAAGACGGCCTATGAAGGCTTCACCGACGACAAGTTCGAGCCCTATACCTTCAACCCTGCACCGTTCATCGCCGACAAGCAGGCGATCCAGCAGGGCTATGTTACGTCCGAGCCCTACGAGATCGAGAAACAGACCGGCTGGGCGCCCAAGGCGTTCCTGCTCGCCGACAACGGCTTTGCGCCGTACTCGTCGACGATCGAGGTAATGAAGCCGTGGTACGATGCCAACAAGGACGTGGCCAAGCGTTTCGTCGAGGCCTCGATCATCGGCTGGTACAACTACCTCTATGGCGACAACACGGCCGCAAACGAGCTGATCAAGAAGGACAATCCGGACATGACGGACGGCCAGCTGGCGTTCGGCGTCGCCAAGATGAAGGAATACGGCCTTGTCGTTTCCGGTGACGCCGAGACCAACGGCATCGGCTGCATGACCGACGCGCGTTGGAAGGACTTCTACGAGCAGATGGTGGGCGTGGGCCTGTTCAGCGACGGCATTGACTACACCAAGGCCTATACCACCGAGCTGGTTTGCCAGGGCGTTGGCAAAGAGCTGGTGAAATAGGCTAAACACCCCATCGGCGCGGGCAATACCGCCCGCGCCGTTCGTCCCTAACCTGGGCTTAACGCACTTGACTGATCTTTCCCTCGCCGAGCCGAGGACCGCACCGCTTTCGTCACGCACAGTCGTTTCGATGCGCAACGTCTCGAAGGTTTTTTCCAATGGTACGCTGGCGCTCAAGGACATGTCGCTCGATGTGGAGCGGGGCGAGTTCCTGAGCCTGCTGGGCCCATCCGGGTGCGGCAAATCGACCGCGCTCAGGATCATCGCCGGCCTCGGCGCCCCGAGTTCCGGGCAGATCCGCTGGCCGTCATCCAAGATCAATTCCAAGGGCCTGCCCGAGGGCGATGTCGGCTTCGTGTTCCAGGAACCGACGCTGATGCCGTGGCAGACGGTGTTCGGCAATGTCTACCTGCCGCTCAGGCTGCAGGGCGTGGGCAAATCCGCCGCCCGGCCGCGGGTGATGGAGACGCTTGCCGCCGTCGGCCTTGCCGATTTTGCCGAGGCCTATCCGCGCGAACTCTCGGGCGGTATGAAGATGCGCGTTTCGATCGCCCGGGCGCTGGTCACCAAGCCCAAGCTGCTGCTGATGGATGAGCCGTTCGCGGCGCTCGACGAGATTACTCGGCAAAAGCTCAACGACGACGTGCTGCGGCTGTGGAAGCAGTCGGGCGTCACGGTGATCTTCGTCACCCATTCGGTGTTCGAGAGCGCCTACCTCTCCAACCGCATCGTGGTGATGAAGGCGCGGCCGGGACAGGTATTCGCCGACATGCCGCTCAAGACGAGCGGCGAGCGTAACGCCGAATACCGAACTTCCGAGGAGTACCGTGCGATCACCCACGATGTGTCACACGCGCTGCACGAGGCCATCCACGCCGGCGGGGGGACGCACTGATGAGCGAGATCGTCCAGGCCGGACCGGGCAGTTCCGAGGAAGCCGGCACCGACAGCGCCGTCGCGATCCTGCGTCCGCGCACCTCGAATACCGAGAAGATCCTCCGCATCGTCGTGCCGGTCGCCATGCTGGTGCTGGCGGTGATCGCCTGGCACTTCATCGTGGTGCTGAACGGCATCCCGAAATACATCCTGCCGACGCCGGCGGACGTGGCCAATTCGCTGCTGAATGACTGGCCGACGCTACTCCCTGCCCTGCTGGTGACGCTGAAGATCACCTTTTCGGCGCTGATCCTGGCGCTGATCGGGGGCGTGGCGCTGGCCATCATCCTCGTCCAGAGCAAATGGATCGAACTGGCGCTGTTCCCGTTCGCGGTGATCCTGCAGGTGACGCCGATCATCGCGATCGCGCCGCTGCTGCTGATCTATTCACCCGACACGCAGACGGCGCTGCTGATCTGCTCGTTCCTCGTGGCGTTCTTCCCGATCCTCTCCAACATGGTGGCCGGGCTGAAGAGCGTCGATCATAACCTGTTGAATCTCTACGACCTTTATGGGGCGTCGCGGTGGCAGACGCTGATCTACCTGAAGATCCCGGCGGCGATGCCGTACTTCATGGCCGGCCTCAGGATCGGCGGCGGACTGGCGCTGATCGCGGCGGTGGTGGCGGAGTTCGCGGCAGGTACCGCGGGCGAAGGTTCGGGATTGGCGTTCCGGCTGCTCGAGGCGCAGTACCGGCTCAACATTCCGCGGCTGTTCGCGGCGCTGATCCTCTTGACCGGGACGGGCATCGCGATCTTCGGACTCACCTCGTTCATCGCCTGGCTGACGCTGCACCGCTGGCACGAAAGTGCACTGAAGCGGGAGAATTGAGTTGGCGCTCACGGAGACAGACGGCCCCCTCCCGGCCTCCCCCATAAAGGAGGAGGTGCCGCATCGGGTTCGAGGCACGATCGCAGCCAGGAATCAGCTCCCCTTCACCTCCCCCTTTATGGGGGAGGCCGCCGGGAGGGGGCCGTCTGCCGACGGTGGACACCCCTGATGCACGGCACCCCAGCGCTCGCGACCGGCAACGTCACGCTCCGCAATGCCCGCATCCCCAGCGCCGCGCTCGGCAAGGCCGGGAGCGGGGCGGTCGAGACGGTCGATGTGGAGATCAGGGATGGCCGGGTGGCGGCGATTCGGCCGACCGGGTTGGCGCCCGTCACGGGGGCGAGCCACGATCTCGATTCCGGGCTGATCCTGCCGGCCTTCGTCGATGTCCACACGCATCTCGACAAGGGGCATATCTGGCCGCGGAAAGAGAACCCGGACGGGACCTGGCTCGGGGCGCTGGTGGCCGCGGGGGCCGACCGCGAGAACAACTGGTCCCGGGCCGACCTCGAACGCCGGATGGATTTCGCGCTACGCTGCGCCTATGCGCACGGCACTGCCGCCATCCGCACGCATCTCGACAGCGCCCCGCCGCAGCACGAGATCAGCTGGGCGCTGTTCGAGGAGATGCGGGAGCGGTGGGCCGATCGCATCGAGCTGCAGGCGGTGTCGATCGTCGGGCCGGATACGCTCTTGAACCCGGCGGAACTCGATACCGTGGCGCGGCAGGTGAAGGCCTCGGGCGGCGCTCTCGGCGGATCGGTGGCCGAATACGGGCGCTCCAAGGAAGCCATGCTGCGGGTCGTCGAAAAGGCCGGCGAGCTTGGCCTCGACCTCGATCTTCATACGGACGAGACGGGCGACCCCAGCGCGCACGCCCTGCTCCACCTCGCCGAGGCGGTGCTCGAGACCGGCTACACCGGCAAGGTGATGGCGGGCCATTGCTGCGTGCTCACGGTGCAGGACGAGCGGACGGTGCGGGGAACCATCGACAAGGCGGTGGAGGCGGGGATCGCGATCGTCTCGCTACCGATGTGCAACATCTACCTGCAGGACCGGGACAACGGGAACGGCGCGGTGCGCACCCCGATCCGGCGCGGGGCCACCTTGCTCAATGAATTCAAGGCGGCGGGCGCGGTGGTCGCCGTTGCGTCGGACAATACCCGCGATCCGTTCTACGCCTATGGCGATCTCGACGGGGTCGAGGTGCTGCGCGAGGGCGCGCGGATCCTCCACTTCGACCACCCGCAGGACCTGGCGTGGGACTGGGTGCGGGCCGTCGGCTCGGCGCCTGCGGCGCATGCCGGGTTTGCCTACAGGGCGGTGATCGAGGTCGGCGCGCCGGCTGACCTGGTACTGTTTTCTGCCCGCAGCTGGACCGAGCTCAATGCCCGGCCGCAATACGACCGGATCGTGCTGCGTGCCGGCAAGGCGATCGACACCACCCTGCCCGACTATCGCGAACTCGACGACCTGATGGAGTAATCATGGACATTGCCGCCTTCCGCACCGCTCTCGGCGACATTCCGGTCGAAGACAACCCACGCATCGTGCAGCAGAAGAGCCGCGACCATTACTGGTACTCGCCGCGCCTGAAGCAGCAGCTGGAAGGGGTTACCGCCGAGATCGTGGTGTCGCCGCGCTCGGTGGACGAGGTGGTGACGGTGCTGCGCGAGGCGTTCCGGCATGAGGTGCCGATCACGCCGCGGGGCGCCGGGACGGGCAATTACGGGCAGGCGATGCCGCTCTCGGGCGGGGCGATGCTCAACCTGATGAACCTCAACAGGGTGATCAAGATCGAGCAGGACCGGGTGCGGGCCGAGGCCGGGGTCATCCTCGAGCAGTTGGACGAGCAGACCATCCATGCGGTCAACGGTGAACTCCGCTTCCATCCCTCGACCTATCGCATGGCTTCGCTCGGCGGCTTCATTGCCGGCGGCTCGGGCGGGGTGGGGTCGATCCGCTGGGGCGGATTGCGCAATTTCGGCAATATCCTGGGGCTGAAGGTGGTGACCTGCGAGGCCGAGCCGCGGGTGCTGGACCTCACCGGGCCGGATATTCTCAAGGTGGCGCATGCCTACGGCACCAACGGCATCATCGTCGAGGCGGAGATGCCGCTGACGGCGCATTACGACTGGGTCGACATGATGGTCGGCTTCGACAGCATCCAGGAGGCCTGCGCCTTTGCCGAGCAGGTGGCGCTGCAGGATGGGCTGCTGTGCAAGGAGATTTCGCCGGTCGCGGCGCCCATCGCGCATGATTATTTCAACCGCCACCGGCCCTATATCCGCAGCCGCGAGCAATCGGTGGTGCTGCTGATGGTGGCGCCCGCGGCGGTGCCGGCGCTGGTGGATTTCGTGGGATTTCACGAGGGCGACTTGCTGATGCGCACCGATACGATGGCGCCGGAGGAGAAGGCGAAGCTGCCGCCGATCTATGAGCTGGCGTGGAACCACACGACGCTGCGCGGGCTGAAGATCGACCCCACGATCACGTATCTGCAGACGCAGTATCCCGACCTGGCGCATGTCAGGAAGATCATCGACATCTTCGGGGAAGAGCTGCCGATGCATATCGAGATGACCCGGTTCGACGGGCGGGTGGTGTTCTCGGGGCTGCCTATCGTGCGCTACACGTCGGAAGAGCGGCTCGAGGAGATCATCCGGATCCATGAGGAGAATGGGTGCCTGGTGTTCAATCCGCACCGCTATACGCTCGAAGAGGGCGGGATGAAGCGGACGGATCGGGCGCAGCTGGCCTTCAAGAAGGAGGCCGATCCCAAGGGCATCCTCAATCCGGGCAAGATGATCGCCTGGGACGATCCGGATTTCGATTTCGAGTCGGGGCGGACCTGGCTGTTCACGGGGCTCTACACGCTCGGCGGCGCGGCCTGATGCGGGTGCTGGTGGTCCACGCCCACCCGGTCGAGACCAGCTACAACCGCTCGCTCTTCAACGCCGCCTGCGAGGCCCTCAGGGCCAAGGGTGACGAGGTGGATGCGCTCAACCTATATGATGAGCAATT
This sequence comes from Devosia sp., assembly GCF_028290645.1. Lineage (GTDB taxonomy): Bacteria > Pseudomonadota > Alphaproteobacteria > Rhizobiales > Devosiaceae > Devosia_A. The sequence continues at coordinate 35,582 of NZ_JAQGJL010000372.1, forward strand.
TCAAGCAGTTATGAGCAGCGAGGAGCGGCTTGGCTATCACGATGTGCCGGGCAACCTGACGCCGCTGACGAGGCCCTATGTCGACCGGCTGCGCGCCTGCGATAAGATCGTGTTCGTCCACCCTGTGTGGAATTATGGGTACCCGGCGATCCTCAAGGGGTTTTTCGACCGCATCTTTTTGCCGGGAGTCTCGTTCGTGCTCGAGGGCGGCGACGGGCCGGACAAGGGCAGGCTGGTGCCGGCGATGAAGAACATCCGGAAGGTCGCGTACATCACCACATATGGCGGGGATCGCTTGCGCACCATGATCATGGGCGACCCGCCGCGGCGGCTCGCGATGCGCTGGGCCTGGGTGACTTTCGGCACGCCGATGCCGCCGAAATACCTGGCGCTCTACGACATGAACAACCAGACCGAAGCGGGGCTGAAAGGGTTCATCGAGAAGGTGAAGCGGGAGATGGCGCGGTTCTGATTGAACGAACTGGGGGTGGTTCGTTCAGTTTGGGTTTTGGTCTTCGGTTGGTGCATCGCTGGGTCCCCTGGCCACATTTGGTGAGGGCATTGTCGCTGATGCGGGGAACGCGGGGATAAGTGCTGTGAGGGCGCCGCGGGCCGGGGTTTTGGGATGGCTTGGTGGGGGCGGACGGGTTGGACGGGGCTCGGAGGGCGGAATAGGGCTGCAGTGCTGCCGCTTGTTTGCCCCGGAGATGAACGGGAGATGAATGGGGGCTGAGGGGGAATTGGGGCCATTGAGAGGCTGGTGGCTGTGGACCCCCACCCCTGTCCCCTCCCCGCAAGGGGGAGGGAGACGCTCACCGATGGTCTGGTGCGGGCGAAGCGTGTTCCGTACTCGCTTCGCCCGCTACCGCTTACCCAAAGTTCCAGCCCCGCTTGAACTGGTAGAAGATGTGCTGGCCGATCTTGGCGTTCTTCTTCATGCGCGGAGCCCAGTGGGGGTAAACGTAGGTGGCGTGGTAGTGGGTCGCGTAGCCGACTTCGGCGAGGTATTCCTTGCCGGAGATGACGTCCTTGGCGATCGCCATGGCCTGTTTCCAGGACTTCTGGTCGGTGACCTTTTCCGGGTTGCCGTCGCAGGCGAAGGAGTTCTGGCAGGCGTTGCGCTTGTTCTGGTTCTGGAACACCACGCCGCAGATCGTGTCGGGGTAGAGCTTGTGGTAGACGCGGTTCATCACCACCTGGCCTACCGCGACCTGGCCGCGATAGCTCTCGCCGCGTGACTCGAAGTAGATGGCGGTGGCCATGCACCAGACTTCCTTGTCGGAAACCTTCTTGCCCTGCTTGTTGAGCACGGAGCCGTCGAACACGGTCGCGGGCAGGTCGGCGCGGGCGTAGGCCAGCTTGTCGGACATCGAGCGGGGCATCGGCACGTCGCTGCCAGCGCCGGCCATGCCGTCGATGGCGTCGAGCGCCGGGGTGGTGAGGGCGGGATCGACCGAGGCGACGGACACCGGCATGGGCGGGGGCGTCTTGCCGCTGGCGTCGGCCTTGGCAGTCTCGAGGGGCGCGGCCACCTGCAGGCCGTTGGCGATGCGCTGCGCAGCGATCTGCGCGCGGATCCCCGCGAAGCTGCCGGTGACGTCGGCGAGTTCCACCACGGGCCGGGCGCGAT
>NZ_JAQGJL010000066.1 GCF_028290645.1 Devosia sp.
CGCTTTTCGGCCTGGGGGATATGCACGTCTTCCAGCGCCTTGACGGCGCGCGCGTGCAGGTCGGCATTGGATGCGCCCGGGTAATAGAGCCGAAGCGTCTCGAGCATCTGGCTGCCGATGGTGCGCACCGGATTGAGCGCGGCCAGCGGGTCCTGGAACACCATTCCCACAGTCTTCCGACGGAAGCTGATGATCTCGGGCTGCTTCATCGCCCACACATCCTTGCCGTCGATCAGGATGCGACCGTCGATCCTGGGCTTGAACGGCAACAGCCGCATCAAGGCATGACAAGTGATGGACTTGCCCGACCCGCTTTCCCCCACGAGGGCGAAGTAGCCACCGCGGGGGATGGAGAAGGAGATGTCCTGAACCAGTTGCACGGGCTCGGCACCGCCGATGGCGATGCCGAGTTTGTCCACGACACAGACTGGGTTGGACACAGCAGTCGAAGTCATCTCGTTTCCAAGTCTGTGTATGCGCGACGTAGTTCGGTCAGGTCAGGCTGGCTTTTCGGAAGTCCATGTAGACCGACTTGGACGGCGTCCAGTTAACGGTCTTCTTCTTTCCGTAGAAGGTGCCCATGGTGTGCAGGATGAACGCCGGAGGATCCTCGAAGTCGTAGATGTCCATCATGCGGTTGAAAGCTGCCTTGCGGACGTCCGGATCGAGACTCGTCTGCAAGGTTTCGCCGGCGCGGAAGAACTCCTCGTTCGACCAAATCTCAGCCTCGCCGCGATCATGCGAGCGCCACAGGCCGAACAGCGGGTCGGCGACCAGGATCGGGTCCACGCCATTGCGCATGCCGACGCCCGGATAAGCAACCATCTGGCCGAAGTTCTCGACGATCTGAAGGTCGATATTGACACCCACGGCGTTCCACATCGCAACCAGCACCTGGGCGGTGGCCAGTTCCGGGCCATAGGCAGCGGCCCGGATGCGGTAGGGGATCGGCGTGCCGTCATAGCCGGCTTCCGCGAGGAGGCGCTTAGCTTCTTCGGGGTCATAGGTGTAGCCGGGACGGTCGGGCGTATAGAGGGCGCCGAATTCCTCGAGCTGGTGGCCGTGCGGGATGGTCACCAGACCACCCCACAGGGCGTCCACGATCGCCTGACGGTCGACGGCGAGGGCAAGGGCCTTGCGCACGCGGACGTCCTTGAGCACCTCGTTGCGGGTATCGAACTTGATGACGCGGATGCTGGCCACCGGGCCGCCGACGATTTCCAGGTTCGGGTCGCGGGTGACGGCATCGAACTGATCGACCGGCACGTCGACCACGAGGTCGAAGTCACCGCTGGCAACGCCCGCAATGCGCGAGGACAGTTCCGGCGAGGAGCGGTAGTTGAGGGTTTCGATATCGGGCTTGCCGTTCCAGTAGTCGGCGAAGGCCTTCAGTTCGAGCAGGTCCGGAGACAGGGAAACGACCGAGAACGGGCCGGTGCCGACGGGCGCGTGCCCGAAGCCCTCGAAGCCGCCGGCTGCCTCGAAGGCGGCCTTGGAGACGATCTGGCTGCCCCAGGCGGTCAGGCGCAGCTCGAGCGTCGGATCGTCGGCGGACGAGGTGACACGGATGGTCTTGTCGTCCACCGCCTCGACGGTTTCAATGGTCCTGAGGAACTGCTGCGCGGTGCCGTAGCCGGGTGAATCCGGGTTGGTGCGCCGCTCGGCGCCGAAGCTGAAGATCACGTCGTCCACGGTGAGCGGCGAGCCGTCGTGGAAGCGCACACCCTGACGCAGCACGAGGTCGATGGTCTTGCCATCGACACGTGTCCAGCTTTCGGCCAGCGCGGGCTGCAGAGCGCCGTCGCCGGAATAGTCCACCGTCAACAGCGTGTCATAGACATTCTGCAACGTGCGGTAGAATGGGTTGGTCTGGCCCAGCAGCGGGTCGAGCGCGGCGGGCACCTGGTCCAGGGCCACGTCGAGCACCGGCCCGGCATCCTGGCCGAACACTATCTGTGGGGCGCCGAGGAAGGCATAGCCAGCGCCAGCCCCCAGCAGCGAAAGTGCGGTACGTCTGTTCATGCGCATCCGGTTTCTCCGATCAGGCTGCGCTTCCCGAGGTCCTGCGCGCCACGCCCACAGACGCTATCTATTCTGCAAAATGCGTCCAATTCTTAATCAGGCCAGTCTTATTGCCCTGCCGAATATGTAGCTGGCGGTTTTCCCCATGGGCCATATGTATGTGAGCATAAGTGTGGCCGGCCGGCGCTTCCGCGTCGTCTGGTCGCAGCCGTCCGGAGCTGAAAGAAAAAGGGCGAGCCGCTGGCTCGCCGGAATGGAAGCAGTCCTGCGGGGAACTGCACTTTACCCAAGGCCCATCAGGGATGGCGGCCTCCGGGAGTAGGCCTCTCGAGGCCGGGTGACGTCCGCTTCATTATTGGGTGAAGAGGTCGCCGATGCCGGCCCCGCGCGATACCGGCCGGCCGCGCAGCGGAGGCCCGGCCGGGATCGGCAATCGTTACTTCTTGCCGCCCATGCTCTGCCAGAGGCCGAGCTCGAAGATGGCGATGTTGACATCTTCGAGCATGGCGGTGGTCGTGATCGCAACGTCGGTTGCGGTCGCGGCGTGCCCCTGGGTCAGGGGTGAGCCGGAATTGCCGGCCAGACGGCGCGCCGCATAGGCGGTGACGCCGGCGGTGAACAACTCCTGCGCGGTCTCCACTGACAGGCCCTCGCCTGCCCGCAGCGCGGCGACGATGCGCCTTGCCGCCTGCTCGAGGTCCTCGGTGCCGGCCATCCCGGACTCCCTGACATGAACGTTCACTGGACTTCCCTTTCCTATGCCCGGTCGTGAGGCGTCGTGCAGCGCCGTCAGGCGCTGACGACGTCCCCCGGGATTTTCTTGACCACCTTCGGGTCGATACCGAACAGCTTGCAAGCCGTGCCGCCCAGGATGTTCCGCTTGGCGGTCTCGTCGAGGAACGGCAGATCGTAGATGACGCTGGGCAGATCGAAATCCCAGTGCGGGTAGTCCGACGACCAGACCAGCTGCGTGTCCGCCTTGATCATCTTGAACGTCGCCTCGAGGATCGACTTGTCGTCCGGCATCTCCATCGGCTGCGAGCTGTAATACATCTCCCGCATGTACTCGCTCGGCTTGCGCCTGAGCGCGGGGGCATCGGAGGTGCGCATCATGTAGGAATGGTCGAGGCGCTGCATGAGCGAATAGACCCAGGTGAGGCCACTTTCGATCCACATCACCTTCAGCTTGGGGAAGCGTTCCGGCAGGCCGTTGATGACCCAGTTGGTCAGGTGGATCATGTTGTACATCATGAAGCCTACGGCATGGACCGAGATGAACCGGTTCATCATCGCCATCGACTGGTCGTTCCAGTTGTAGGCTGCATGGAAGGACAGCGGCTTGCCCATTTCCTCGAGCAGCGCGTAGGTCTTCATGTAGGCGTTGTCATGCACCGGCTTGTAGCGCGGCGAGGTGACCATGAAGCCCGTGACACCCTTGCGGTGGCCGAATTCCTTGACGGTGCGGTAGGCGGCCTCGGGGTCGTTGAACGGCAGGTACAGCATCGACACGAGCCGCGGCTCGGCGTCGAGAATCTGTTCGCACAGCCAGCGGTTATAGCCCTGCGCCAGCGCCACCTCGATTTCCGGCTGCGGATGGAGGCCGAGAAACAGCATCGGAGTGGGGAACAGGCAGGCGTAGTCGACGCCCATCGAGTCCATCCAGCGCTTGGTCATGACGATGTCGCGCTGCTCGTGCGGCTCGGTCTTTTCCCGCGCGCGGCCCCGCTGGCGGGTAATGCGGCCGCCGATATCCTGGTAGCCGACCTGTCCGTTGAGCAGGCTCGACCGGCCCGGGCGCTCGGCGGACTCGAGCGCGGCGCGCCGGATCACCGGGCTATCGATGTACTTGAAGACCTCGCGATAGGATTCGTTCTCGTAGTGATGGGAATCGACGTCGACGATGACGAAGTCCCGGTACTTGCGCGTGACGGCCTGCTCGGCGGCGTGCCGCAGCTGATCGACCGTCGAGAACTCGCCTCCGGCGAGATTGCGAACTTCGGACGGCGGGGGGTTCTTGAACGGAATATCCACGGAAGTTCTCCTATGCCACGACGTAGATGTCGCCGTCGCGCTCGATGACGTCGTATTTGCGCAGCTTCAGTTGCCGATTGCCGACGCACTCGCCGGTCTTGAGGTCGTACTCGAACCCATGCCACGGACACACGAAGTGCACGTCGTCGGAGAAGATTTCGCCTTCGAAGATCTTGCCCGGCCCGAGCACCTCTTGTACGCGGTTGATCATCAATCCCTCGCAGGCCGGGCCGCCGGAGTGCAGGCAATAATTGCTGTAGGCGTAGTAGCCTTCGTCCTGGCTGAACACCCCGACCTCACGGCCGTGGTCGTTGACGACGATCCGGCGATCGCCGCTGTTGAATTCCGATTTCCTCGCGACAAATAATTCGCGCATCTCTCTCCGCTCCCAATGGAACCGCCATGCGATGAAGGGGAGCTTGCGCAGTTTCTCAGCGTATTGCTATATTAGTTCTTATCCTATTAGTGAGCCACCCAAAGCAATACGATGCCGCAGCGAACACTGGCCCGCGACCGGGGCGAACTCGCGACCTTCCTCAGGGATCGGCGCGAGGCGCTCAGCCCGCTCGATGTCGGGCTGCCCCCTTCAGGCCGGAGGCGAACGCCAGGGCTGCGGCGCGAGGAGGTTGCCTCCCTCGCCGGTGTCGGGCTCACCTGGTACACCTGGTTCGAGCAGGGCCGGAGCGTCACCGTCTCTACGGCGTTCCTCGAGAACGTGGCCCGCGCGCTGCGCCTCGACGCCGCCGAATACGCGCATCTCTTTTCGCTTGCGGGGCATGGCGTGCCTACGCGCGAAAGCGGGGCTGCGAAGGTTCCTCCGGTCATCCTCCAGCTGATGAGCGAGCTGGTCGATCGTCCGGCGTTCGTCAAGGATGCGCACTGGGATATCCTGGCCTGGAACGCCGCGAGCACTTACGTCCTGGGCGACTTCGATCAGTTGCCCGCGGCACATCGAAATTCGCTGTGGCTGACCTTCGCGGATACGAGCTTTCGCCGAAGCATGGTCGATTGGGAAAGCGATGCCCGCCGTATCGTGGGCCGCTTCCGGGCGGATCATGCCAAAAGTGCGAAGGATGCGCGCCTCGCCGAACTCGTCTCCGAGCTCGAACGTGAGTCGCCGGAATTCCGCGAGGTGTGGCGCGAGTACGCGGTCCTCGACCGCGAAAGCGGTATTCGGAACATCAACGTGAAGGGAATCGGCCCGACCCGCTTCCACTACACGGTATTGGCAGTGGAGGGCGCCAGGGGTCTTAAGCTCGTGCTCTATTCACCCGATCCAACCGACGATGCCGCCAGGCGCTTCGCGGCCCAGATGCTATTGAATGCTGCCGGTCGCGAGCCGGTGCAGGCAAGCGCTCCGCAGTGAGGGGGCCGGCGGCGCTTGCCGCGGACCCTCAGCTCGCGAGGTTGTCGACGAGTTCGTTGACGAAGTCGGTGTCGGAGGTGGTGACGTAGAGATCGGCCACCGCCTGGATCTGGCGAACCTTGCGGTCGGCCTCGACATTGCTCCCCCCCTCGGGGGTTTCCAGTACGATCAGCGACAGCATGGACGCCGTGCGGTCGGTGAGGAAGGGAAACGCCACGTGCTCGCCCTTCTGGTAGACGACGATCACCGCATTGGGGGAGATGCCGTTGACCGGCTCGTCCATCGGCTCGAGCCGCATCGGGTTGAGGGCGCCGGTGGTGATGATGTTATCGCGATGCGACTCGTTGAAACGCTCGATGATCGCGCGGGCGCTGTCTCCCACCCCCAGAACCTTGACGAAGCGCGGGGTAGAATTGCGATAGTCATCGATGCGCTGACCCGGCCGGCCACCGAGAAAGGTCTGTGTGATCATCGAAAGTCTCCCGATACGATTGGCATCAATCCATAAAGCGTCCGCCTGAAAGATTCAGGCATTCGCCGGTCACAAACCCGGCCTGGGGCGAGGCAAGGAACAGCACGGCGTGCGCAGCTTCCTCGCTGCGGCCGAACCGCCCGACGGGGATGGCTTTGAGCAGCCCAGAACGCTTTTCCTCAGTCATCGTTCTCGTCTGCGGCTCAAAGAGCGCGGTGGCGATGGCGTTGACCGTGACGCCATGCTCGGCCGTCTCGGCAGCTAGCACGCGCGCAAAGGCCAACAGTCCGCCCTTGGCCGCGGCATAGGGCGCGACATTGTGGTGCACGCCGGTCTTGGCCGACATCGAGGCAAAGACAATGATCCGGCCATAGCCGGAGGCGACCATGCGCCGTGCTGCTTCCTGCATCAACAGGGCCGGGAGGACCATTTCGTCCTCGGCAACCGACCGCATCTCGTCGGGCGTCATGTCGAGCACCGGCTTGTTCTTGACCGGCGGCGCCGAGAGCACCAGCACGTCGAGGCCACCCAGTATTTCCGTTGCCGCGTCGAGATAGGTCGCCGGATGGCTTGCCCCGGCGACGAATGCGGCGCCCGCGAGCCCCTCGGCGTCGGCGACGACGCGCGCGCCCGCCGCAAGCAGGCCGGCGACGACTTCGGGGCCGACACCATGCCCGGCTCCGACCACGACGGCCCGTGCGCCCTCGAGATCGGCGACGCCGCCGGCGGTCAGTTTGCTCAGTTCCAAGACTTTATCCTTTAACAAGAGCGGCGAGATTGGTTGCCGGGTCGGCAAGCGCGGCATCGGTGACGGGCTTGCCGCTGAGGATCAACTGCTTGAGGAAACGGATCTCGCGCGCATTATTCATGGTGTTGGCACAGACGATCCGATCGCCTGCCATGTAGCATGCGGTGAACTTGCCGCTCGCCTGCTCACCGCGCCAGACGACGCGATCCCAGCTTTCGGGCACGCCCAGGATCTGGAAATTGGTGTCGTACTGGTCGCTCCAGAACCAGGGCAATTCGGCATAGGGCTCGGTCGAACCGGCGATGACCTTGGCCACCGCGATCCCCTGGTTCTGCGCGTTTTGCCAGCTTTCGAGCCGCAGGCTGCGGTCCAGCAGCGGGTTGAAATGGCGGGTCACGTCACCGACCGCGAAGATGTCGGGATCGGAAGTCCGACCGAAGGCGTCGACGACGACGCCGTTGTCGAGCGCAAGGCCCGCCTGTTCCGCCAGGGCCGTGTTGGGCAGCGAGCCGATGCCGGCAATGACGATGGCTGCGGGGATGCGCTCGCCGGTGGCCAGCACGATCTCGACGTCATCGCCCGCCGGTTCGATGGCGACGATCGATACCGAAAGCCTGAACACCACGCCGCGGCCGGCGTGTCCTGAGGCAATGGCGCCCGCCACCGAGGGGTCGACGACGCGTCCCATGGCGTGCGGCGCTGCGTCAAGAACGGTTACTGCGCATCCCGCCTCGATGGCCACGGCGGCGAATTCGAGCCCGATGAACCCGGCCCCGATGGCTACCACGCGCTTGCCCGGCCCGAGCAGCGGCCTTATGCGCTCGGCGTCGGCAACGGTGCGCAGCGTATGGACCTGTGGCAGATCGGCTCCCGGCACCGGCAGCGGCCGTGCCCGCGCGCCGGTCGCCAGCACCAGCGTGCCATACTCGAGCGTTTCGCCATCGCCCAGCACCACGTGCCGGCCGGCGCGGTCGATCGACACCACTTTGCGGTCGAGTTTGAGTTCGATGCCGTTGGCGGCGTAGTAGTCAGCGGGCCTGATATAGGTGCTTTCGATCGCCGCCTTGCCCGCGAGCACCGCCTTGGACAAGGGCGGCCGCTCGTAGGGCGGATGGGATTCATCGCCAATCAGCACGATCGGCCGGTGGGGATCGAGGCCGCGCAAGGTGATGGCGACCCACGCCCCGGCCTGGCCTGCTCCAACGATGACGACGCGATCCCGACCGGGCTCCATCAGGATACCCCGTGCCTAGACGGCAACGAAGGGTTCGCCGAGCTTCACCTTGGACGCATCAAGAGCCGTTTCCTTGAACGGGCCGTCCTGCGGCAGGATAAAGGAGGCGGAGCGGACCTGCTGGGTCTCGGGCGACAGGCCCGGAGGCGCCTTGCCGGCCTCCAGTGCCTTGGCCGCCTTGCGCAGCCGCATGCGGGCCATGATGATCGCATTGTCGGTCGACACCAGGTTTTCCTTGCTGCGGTCGGCGATCACGCCCATCGATTCCTGCAGCGAGGCGTCCTGGATGGCGATGCCCTTGATGCCGGAATAGTAGATCTTCTGGCGCTGGGCCTCGCGGTCCATCAGGTAGTCGTTCTCGAAATTGGCGACGGGCTTGTAGGTGCCCGGGATCAGCTCGGTGTGAACGCCGTGGCCGCTTTCCATGAGTTCGAGCTCCTTCTCCGACAGCGGGCGCGTCGGGTGGAAGGTCATGGTCCAGGCCATGCAGTTTTCGTCGTCCATCGGCACCCAGGCGTGGCCATTGAGTGCGTTGCCCTTGTAGGGCGGGATCAGCGTGTACCAGGGGAACATCCACTGGGTGACGCGCCAGTAGAAATAGCCCGGCTCGGCATTGCGGCGGGCGCCGATCATCAGGCCGGCGTCGGATTCATGGATGTCGAAGGTGGTCGAGGTGTTGCGCGCGTATTTGGAGCCTTCGGTTCCCTTGTGCAGCGGGTCGCGATTGATGTCGCCCGAATGCAGGAACGAGACGTGGCTGGAGTCGATGCCGCCTTCCATCGCCTGCAGGTAGTTGTTCCGCTGCTCGCGCTTGGAGAGATAGAGCTGGTTGGACGGAACCTTCGTCCACTCGAAGGCCG
>NZ_JAQGJL010000108.1 GCF_028290645.1 Devosia sp.
ATCATGATCGGCACATACGTGCTGTCGGCTGGGTACTACGACGCCTACTACGTCAAGGCGCAGAAGGTGCGGACGCTGATCAAGCGGGACTTCGAGACGGTGTTCAACGAGGGCATCGACGCCATCCTGACGCCGGCGACGCCGTCGGCGGCGTTCGGGATCGGCGACGAGGACATGAAGGCCGATCCGGTGAAGATGTACCTGAACGACGTCTTCACGGTGACGGTAAACATGGCGGGGCTCCCTGGGATTGCCGTGCCGGCGGGCAAGGATTCGGCCGGGTTGCCGCTCGGATTGCAGCTGATCGGCAAGCCGTTCGACGAGGAGACGCTGTTTGCGGCGGGCCGCGTCATCGAGCGCTCGGCGGGCATCGATTTCAGCCCCGACAAGTGGTGGTGATTACTGAGGGCGTCGAAACCGCTTGAAGCCCGGCGGTTTCGGCACTATTTGCCGCTCATGCGCAAATTGAGACTTGTTGAACTCCCGGCCAGACCGGCGGTTTCGTTTCAGAGGATTGGCTCCATGGCCGATGTTTTCACGACCCTCGACTGGTCGGCTCCGCCCAAGGACCTCTCCAAGCCGCTGCAGGCCCTGTGGTGGATCAAGAAGGGCGGCCTGAAGGTCGGCCCCGAATGGGATGAAGCCCATGTCATCGTCCAGGCGATGGAGGGCGTGTTCGAGTTCGACTGGGTGCACGCCCTGTTGCACTGGATCGAGGCGGACATGGGCAATGCCGACTACTGGTATCGCCGGGCGGGCCGGAAGCGTGCGACCGCGAGCGTTTCGGCCGAGTGGGAGCATATCGCCCGCGAACTGAGCGGCGTCACGCAGCACTGAAAGCCCGCCTGGCTCGCGCCATCGGGGGTCTCGGTCGGTTTCGCCGCATCTGGTGCGGCGTGGGCGGGACTTCGTCCCTGAGCCGGTCGTCCGGCAACTGTACAAGGTTGGGACTTTCGCCCCGCCCCAGCGCGAACGGTCTTTTGGCGCGGTGGTGCGCAAAGCGGACGCTTCCACCAAACCCTAGAGGGAACGGCTCCCCTCTAGCCCGAACCCTTTCCGCGATGCCCCGTCGGCACCTCGCATCGGAAAGGTGAGGGGAGAATATCATGGGGTGGAATCGCGGGGATAAGTTCCGCAAACGCGATGTCATCCCGGCCAAGGCTGGGCCCATTTTCTCTGCCGGATCAGGTGGTTAGTGGGGTTCCAGTTTTCGCTGGGATGACATCGGGTGTGGGGGAGCCGCGAGGCAGGGGGCGGAGGCTCCGCTGGTCCGCTACCGGTTTGGGCAGGCCAAATCTCGAAAAGGCCGCCGGATTGCCGCTTTGATGAACGGGTGCTGAATGGCCGATGAGCGGAATCTGCACCAGTCTCGCGGTTGCAATCCGATTTCTGCCGGTGCAAACCAGCAGCAGCCAAAGTCCTGCCGTGAGTGCCTCCCCGTGATCAAGACCCCTGCCGAATGCCAGACCAAGGAAGACGTGCGCCTGGAGATCGACCGCATCGACCAGGCGCTGCTCAGCCTGCTGGCGGAGCGGCACGGGTATGTGACGCGGATGGCCGAAATCAAGACCGATCCGCACGAAGCCTATGACCCGACGCGCATCGAGGCGATCATTGCCAAGCAGCGCAAGCGCGCCGAGGAGCTGGAGCTCGACGAGGACCAGGCCGAGTTGATCTGGCGCACGCTGATCAACTGGAATGTGAACTACGAAAAGGGCATTATCGCTGCGCGCAAGCGCCATGGCTGAGCTAGGCTCGTAGCAATGGAGACCCCAATGACGTCGCCGGAGATCATCATCCGCAAGGCGGTGGCGAGTGAGGCGGAGCGCCTCGCCGACATTGCACTGCTCGCCTGGGAGCGCGACCTCAGGCCGTTCCTCGCCGGCGAGCAGGCGAGCCGGCAGAACGAGAAGCGCCGGCTTGGCATCGCCGTGCACGAACTGCTCGACCGGACGATCGTCGCCGAGATCGACAGCTCACCGGTCGGCTGGTGCGCGCGGGCCCGGAGCCGGGCGTATATTCCGTACTTGTTCGTGACCCCGTCGCTGCAGAACCAGGGCATCGGGACGCTGCTGCTGAGGCGGATGGAATCGTTCCTCGAGCTCGAGGGTGCCGACCGGGTGCAGCTCGATACGCTGAGCGACAACGTGCGGGCGGTGAACTTTTACCAGCACCAGGGCTATCGCATCCTAGTGCTGAAGCGCGAAGGCGCGCCGGGTGGCGACCCGCAAACCAGCGTCCGGCTGGAAAAGCGCCTTTCCCCATATCGCGGTCCGCTGACCGACGCCGAAGAATAGGACATTCCGACTTGACCCTCATCGATACCCGCACCCCCAATCCCAAGAGCTTCATCAAGGGCGCCACGGGGGACTGGGAAATCGTCATCGGCATGGAAGTGCATGCGCAGGTGACCTCGGAGAGCAAGCTGTTCTCGGGCTCGTCGACGGAGTTCGGCTCGCCGCCGAACGCCAATGTGAGCTTCGTCGATGCGGCAATGCCGGGGATGCTGCCGGTGATCAACGAGGAATGCGTGCGGCAGGCGGTGCGGACCGGGCTGGGGCTGAAGGCGCAGATCAACAAGCGCTCGATCTTCGACCGGAAGAACTATTTCTATCCGGACCTGCCGCAGGGCTACCAGATCTCCCAGTTCAAGGACCCGATCGTGGGCGAGGGCTCGCTGTTCCTCGACATGGGCGGCGAGGACCATATCGAGATCGGCATCGAGCGGTTGCATCTCGAGCAGGACGCCGGCAAGTCGATCCACGACCAGCACCCGAACATGAGCTTCGTCGACCTCAACCGCTCGGGCGTGGCGCTGATGGAGATCGTCTCGAAGCCGGACCTGCGGAATTCGGACGAGGCGAAGGCATACCTCTCGAAGCTGCGCACGATCCTCAGGTACCTCGGCACCTGCGACGGCAACATGGAAGAGGGCTCGATGCGGGCCGACATCAACGTCTCGGTGCGCCGGCCGGGCGGCGAGTTCGGCACGCGCTGCGAGATCAAGAACGTCAATTCCATCCGCTTTGCCGGCCAGGCCATCGAGTTCGAGGCGCGGCGGCAGATCGACATCCTCGAGGATGGCGGGAAGATCGACCAGGAGACGCGGCTCTACGACCCCAAGACCGGCGAGACGCGCTCGATGCGGAGTAAGGAAGAGGCGCACGACTATCGCTACTTCCCCGATCCGGACCTTTTGCCGCTGGAATTCGACCAGGCGTTCATCGACCACCTGGCGCAGCATCTACCGGAGCTGCCGGACGACCGGCAGGCGCGCTTCATCAAGGACTATGGGGTGACGCCGTATGACGCGATGGTGCTGACGCTGGAGCGCGAGACGGCCGACTATTACGAGGCAGCGGTGAAGTTGGGGGGGGCCAAACGCGACGGCAAGGCCGTGGCCAACCTCGTCACGGGCGATATCGCGGCCTATGCCAACAGCCAGGGGCTGTCGGCTTTCGAGACGCACATCATGCCGCGGCAGATCGCCGGGATCGTCGATCTGGTGGCGGCCGGGACGATCTCGTCCAAGGGCGCCAAGGACCTGCTGCAGGTGATCATCGCTGAAGAGCCCGAGGGCGATCCGGCGGAGATCGTCGAGCGGCGCGGCATGAAGCAGGTGACCGATCTCGGCGCCATCGAGAAGGTGGTCGACGAGATCATCGCCGCCAATCCGGACCAGGTGGCGAAGGTGCTGGCGAAGCCGACGCTGATCGGCTGGTTCGTCGGACAGGCGATGAAGGCCTCGGGGGGCAAGGCCAACCCGCAGGCGCTGAACGAGATTTTGAAGCGGAAGCTGGGACTTTAGCGCGGGGGGCAAGCAATGGCCAAGGGGTATTGGGTGGTCAACAACGTGGTCGACGATCCCGAGGCCTACCGGGTCTACCAGGCCTTTGTCGGCCCCTACCTCGCGGGCAGGGGCGCGAAGTTCCTCACCCGCGGCGGGCAGCAGACCATCGTCGAGGGAGAGCTTCTTCCACGCACGATGATCGTCGAGTTCCCCAGCTACGCCGACGCCGTGGCAGCTTACGAGACTGCCGACTACGAGAACGCCAGGAAGCTGCGGCTGGGCCTAAGCCGCGGTACCTTCGCCATCGTCGAGGGATTGGGCGGCTGATTGACGACTGGATCGGATTGCCGGCCAACGAATTGCGACGGGATCGAGCCACCACCTCGGTGTCATCCCAGCTTTCGCTGGGATGACATGCGGTGGGTTTGGCTGGAATGTGCCCAATCGCTTGAGAAACCGCAAGAGCGACCCACTCAGGTCTCACCCTGCAGATTGGCGGAACCGTCGCCGTCGCACTCCGTTTTGCGAGACACCCCTCGTTCAGCGGAGGCTTCGATGGCCGTCCTGACTCGCGTGCTCTACAACGTGCTCTGCAAGGACCTCGCCGCCAGCGCCGATTTCTATCGGCAGCTGTTCGGGCTGGAGACAGTCTACGACAGCGACTGGTTCATCGTGCTGAGCCCGGCGGGTCAGCCGAGCGTGCAGATCGGGCTCATCGATCAGGTGAGCGAGTTCACGCCGCGGCCCGCCTGGGGCTTCCTGCATGAGGGGACCTACCTGACCTTCGTCGTCGACGACGTGTTCGAGGTGCTGGATCGCGCCCGGGCGATGGGCGCCGATATCGCCGCCGAGGCCGTCGCGCTGGACTATGGCCAGACCCGCGGCCTGATCCGCGACCTCAACGGCATGGTGATCGACGTCTCGACGCCGACCGCGGAGTTGGCCGGGCGCGAGGAGTCGAACTTCGGGCCGTCGGATGGAGAGACGGCTGTCGATCAGGACGACCAGGGCGATCGCGACTCGACGCCGCGTCCGAACTGGTAGCCGAACCGGCCTGCCTCATCGAACGCTCAGGCCGGCGCCTTGCGCCAGCCCTTCACCAGCCGGCCGTCGATGAAGACGAGGCCGAGGAAGATCACGAATATGCCGAGGATGTGGACCGGCTCGAAGCGCTCGTGGAGGACGAGGACGCCGAGGAGGATGGCCGAGATCGGGGTGATGAAGGTGTTGAGCGACAGGTTGGTCGCGCCGACCCGCGGCAGCAGCCAGTAGACGAGGAGGAAGCTGAAGCTGGTCGAGAACACCGAGATGCCGAACAGCGCGGCCCAGGTTTCGGGCAGCGTGATCACCGGGATGCCACTGAAGATGAGCGCGATGGGGACCGAGACCAGCGCCGCGCCGGTGAGCGAGCTCGAGGCGACGGCGTAGGGCTCGACCTTGGCGAAGCGCCGGGCGTAGTTGAGGGTCAGGGCATAGCAGAGCGTCGCGACCAGCGCGGCGAGGAGGCCCAGCACCTGCGCCGATGCGCCGACGCCGAGCGAGGGCAGGGAGAGGATCAGCGCGCCGAGAAAGCCGATGCCGACGCCGACGATCTTGTTCCAGCTGGCCTTCTCGCCGCCCCGCCACAGCTGCGAGACGATGACGGTGGTCATCGGGGTCATGCCGTTGATGACCCCGACGATGCCGCTGGCGACCGTCTGTTCGGCAAACGGGAAGAGGGCGAAGGGGATCGAGTAGTTTAGGATGCCGAGGATCAGGAACTGCAGGTAGAGCTTTGGGTCGGTCGGCAGTTTCTTCCTCGTGGCGAAGAAGACCAGCCAGCAGATCGCCGCGCCGATGGTGACGCGGCCGGCAGCGACCCAGGGCGGGCTAATCTCGCGGATCAGCACAGCGTTGAACAGGAACGAGGAGCCCCATACTGCGCCAAGCAGGATGATCAGGAGCCAATATTGCAGTTTCATGGGGTTTCCGTTTGGGAGGTCGGACGTCGACCGTGTGTGCCGCTGGAGCTTGGACCGGCGGATGGAGTCGCGTCGAACCGATTTTGACGATGGGTTCGATCGATTCCGGTGATGGGGGTATCAGCCGAAGCGGGCTTCGCCGCGGGCCACCATGGCCAGCGCCTCGGGGTAGATCCGGTGTTCTTCGGCCAGCACGCGCTCGGCCAGGGTTTCCGGGGTGTCGCCGGGGAGGACCGGGACGCGGGCCTGGAGGATGGTCGGGCCTTCGTCCATGCCGGGGGTGACGAAATGGACGGTGCAGCCGTGCTCCGTGACGCCGTCGGCCAGCGCCTGGGCGTGGCTATGGAGGCCGCGGTGCAGCGGCAGCAGCGAGGGGTGGATGTTGATGATCCGGCCCTGCCATTTCGCCGTGAATTCGGGGGTGAGGATGCGCATGAAGCCGGCGAGCGCGATGATATCGGGGCGCCAGAGCTTCAGCACGTCGCCCAGCGCGAGCTCGAACCCGGTGCGGCTGGGATAGTCCTTGTGCCAGCGCCAGGCGGTGGCGATGCCGTAGTTGGCCGCGATCGGGAGGCCGGCGGCGTCGGGGCGGTTGGCGAAGACGCCAACGATCCTCGCCGGATAGTCGGGCGCCTTGGCGGCCTCGATCAGCGCGGACATGTTCGAGCCGCGGCCCGAGATCAGGATAGCGACGCGCTTCTTGCCTTCAGTCACAGCCCGAGCGTGCCTTCGAAGGTGACCGGCTCGCCGGTGCGGGGCTGCAGCTCGCCGACGATGGCGGCAGTTTCGCCAGCGGCGGCAAGGTGTTCAACGAGCTTGTCCGCATCGTCCTTCACCACGGCGCAGAGCATGCCGACGCCGCAGTTGAAGGTGCGCAGCATCTCGCGCTCGGAGAGGCCGCCGACGCGGGCGAGCCAGCCGAAGACTTTTGGCACTGTGATCCGGCTCAGGTCGACATGCGCGGCGAGGCTGTCGGGGAGGACGCGCGGGATGTTGTCGATGAACCCGCCGCCGGTGATGTGGGCGAGCGCCTTGATGCCGATGCCAGCCTTCAGCGCGGACAGCAGCGGCTTCACGTAGATGCGGGTGGGGACGAGCAGCGCGTCGCTGAGCGACTTGCCGGGCTCGAACGGGGCGGGCAGGTACCAGTCGATGCCCGAGACCTCGACGATTCTCCTGACCAGCGAATAGCCGTTGGAGTGGACGCCGGAGGAGGCGATGGCGACCAGCACGTCCCCGGCAGCGAGGTCGTCGCGCGGTAGCAGCGTGCCACGTTCGGCGGCGCCGACGGCGAAGCCCGCGAGGTCATAGTCCTTGCCCGAGTACATGCCCGGCATCTCGGCGGTTTCCCCGCCGATGAGCGCGCAGCCGGCGATGCGGCAGCCCTCGGCGATGCCCTCGACGATCGCCGCGCCGGTCGCGACGTCGAGCTTGCCGGTGGCGAAGTAATCGAGAAAGAACAGCGGTTCGGCGCCCTGCACGATGATGTCGTTGACGCACATGGCGACGAGGTCGATGCCGATGGTGCCGTGATTGCCGGTTTCGATGGCGATCTTGAGCTTGGTGCCGACCCCGTCATTGGCGGCGACTAGGATGGGATCGATGAAGCCGGCGGCCTTCAGATCGAACAGGCCGCCGAAGCCGCCGATCTCGGCGTCGGCGCCGGGGCGGCGGGTCGAGCGGACGGCGGGCTTGATGGCCTCGACAAGCGCGTTGCCTGCGTCTATGTCGACGCCGGCCTGCTTGTATGAAAGCCCGTTTGATGGCAGGTTTTGCGCGTCGGACATGGGCTGTTCGCCGGAGTTCAGGGGTGGCGGAATTGACGAGCGCTGATAACCGCTCCACCTCGGTCACGCAAGAGACGCACAAAAGGATGAGCCTGAGAAACCAGGTCCTCATCTGGGTGTCGCTGTTCCTCGTCGCGATCCTGCTGCTCTGGGTATTCCGCTCGATTCTCCTCCCGTTCGTTGTCGGGTTGACGCTGGCGTACCTCCTCAATCCGGTGGTCAACTGGCTGCAGAAGCTGGGGATCGGACGCTCGTGGGCGGCCATGCTGGTGCTGCTGATGGTGCTCATCCTGCTGCTCGGGCTGCTGCTGGCGCTGGTACCGCTGGTCGCGGTGCAGATCGGCGGGCTCATCGCGGGCCTGCCCGGATATGTGGCCGACCTGCAGGCCCTGCTGAGGAAATGGGCGCCGCAATTCACCGAGTGGCTGGGGCCCGAGCGCACGGCGCAGCTCGAGAACAGCCTCACCGATTTGCTCGGCCGCGGCGTGGAGTTCGCGGGCATCATCACTGCGATGCTGGCGCAGAGCGGCCTGACGGTGATCAATACCATCGCGGTGCTGTTCATCACCCCGGTGGTCGCCTTCTACCTGCTGGTCGACTGGGAAGGCATGGTCAAGAAGGCCGACGAATTGCTGCCGCGCAGCTACCGCGGCGAGATTCGCGCCATCCTGGCCGATATCGACAAGGCGATGGCCGGCGTAATCCGCGGGCAGGGCTCGGTGATCCTGGTGCTGTGCGCCTACTACGCGACGTCGCTGACGCTGGCGGGGCTGAACTACGGGCTCGCCATCGGGTTGATCGGCGGGCTCCTGAGCTTCGTGCCCTATGTCGGGTTCCTCGTCGGTTTCGCGCTGTCGATGACCGTGGCGCTGGTGCAGTTCTGGCCCGACCGATGGGTGTTCGTGCTGATCATCCTCGTGATCTACATCGTCGGGCAGTTCCTCGAGGGCAACATCCTCTATCCCAAGCTGGTCGGGCAGAGCATCAACATCAACCCGGTCTGGCTGATGTTCGCGCTGTTCGCCTTCGCGCTGCTGTTCGGCTTCGTCGGGCTGTTGCTGGCGGTGCCGCTGGCGGCCATCTCGGGCGTGCTAACGCGCTATGCGCTGACCAAGTACCAGCAATCGAGCCTCTATCTCGGCCCCGACGAAGCGCCGATCGAACCCGAACCTGTGCTCGGCAAGCCCACGCGCAAGGCGCGCGTTGCGGCGGAGAAATGACCATCCCCGACTCCGTTGCTCCCGGGCGCGGCCAGCTGGCGCTGGACCTCGGCCACGAGCCGTCCCACGCCGAGGCCGACTTCATCGTCGGCGAGGGCAACCGGCTGGCGCACGCGCATGTGCTGGCCTTTCCGCATTGGGCGGGGCCGCTGACGCTGATCGAAGGACCGGCGAGCGCCGGCAAGTCGCACCTGGCCCGCATCTGGGCCGACTATGCCGAGGCCGGATGGGCGACGCCGGCGACGGCGGGGACGCTGTCGCGGGACGGAGGCACCCAGCCGCTGGTGGTGGAGGATGCCGATCGGGCCGGCTACGCGGAGGCGGAACTGTTCCACCTGCTCAACCAGTCGATGCGGGACCGGCGCCCGTTGCTGCTGACGGCGCGGGACCCGGTTGCAAACTGGCCGTTCACGACCGATGATCTCAAGTCGCGGGCACGACTCGCGGCGCACTTCACTGTGTCACTGAGCGACGACATTCAATTGTCACAGATGTTCGTGAAGCTGTTCGACGATCGCCAGGTGGCGGTTGAACCCAGGATCATCGCCTATCTGGTGGCCCGCATGGAGCGCTCGTCCGAAGAGGCGGTAGCTCTGGTGGAGATGATGGATCGCATGGCGCTCGAACGCGGCACGGCGATCAACCGTGCTATAGCCGGCGACGCCCTCAGGCAGCGGAGCGCGCTGCGCGACGACCGCCAGCTGGCCTTCGACCTCGGAGCCGACGACGATGAATGAGATGAGCGAAATCGCTGAGCAGACAAGCGAGGCGCCGGACGGGATGGAACTGCGCCAGAGCCCGGCGCGCTTCGTCAACCGCGAGGTGAGCTGGCTGCAGTTCAACATGCGCGTGCTGGAGGAGGCGGGGAACGTCAACCACCCGCTGCTCGAGCGGCTGCGGTTCGTGTCGATCTCGGCGACCAACCTCGATGAATTCTTCATGGTGCGCGTCGCGGGGCTGAAGGGCCAGCTGCGCGCCGGACTGACCAAGCAGAGCGCGGATGGGCTCTCGCCGGCCGAGCAACTCGAGGAGATCGCGACGCTGGCGCAGCACCTGCACCTCGAGCAGCAGGACCACTGGCAGCAGCTGCGCGAGGAACTGTTCGCCAAGGACGTGGTGATCCACGAGGCCGATGACCTCACGCCGGAGCAGGTGAAATACCTGCAAAAGCTGTTCCGCGAAGAGATATTTCCGGTGCTGACGCCGATCGCGGTCGATCCGGCGCACCCATTCCCTTTTATCCCCAATCTCGGGTTCACACTGGCTTTCGAGATGGTGCGGGAGGGGACGGCTCAGACGCTGACCGCATTGGTGCGTGTGCCCTCGAACCTCGACCGGTTCATCACCCTGCCGCCGGAACTGGCAGCGCCCAACCGCGTCGAGGTGGTGACCATCGACACCCTGATCAACCGCTTCATCGACAAGATGTTTCCGGGCTACCAGGTCTCCGGCTCGGGCGCCTTCCGGATCATCCGCGACAGCGAAATCGAAATCGACGACGAGGCGGCGGACCTGGTGGTGGAGTTCGAATCCGCCCTGCGCCAGCGCCGCCGGGGCATGGTGATCCGCCTCGAGATCGAAAAGAAGATGCCGCGGGCACTGCGCCGCCACATCTCCGAGCGTTTGGGGATCGGGCCGACCGACACCTTCGAGGTGGAGGGGTTCCTCGGCCTGGCCGATGCCGCCAAGATCTGCGACATCGACCGGCCGGACCTGAAGTTCACGCCCTATATGCCGCGCTTCCCGGAGCGCATCCGCGACTTCAACGGCGATATCTTCGCGGCGATCCGCGCCAAGGACCTGCTGGTCCACCATCCGTTCGAGAGTTTCGACGTCGTCGCGCAGTTCCTGATGCAGGCGGCGCGCGACCCGGACGTGGTGGCGATCAAGCAGACGCTCTATCGCACGTCGCGGGACAGCCCGATCGTCAAGGCGCTGGTGCAGGCGGCGGAGGCCGGGAAATCGGTCACCGCGCTGGTGGAACTCAAGGCCCGCTTCGATGAAGAAGCCAATATCCGCTGGGCCCGGGACCTCGAGCGCGCCGGGGCGCAGGTGGTGTTCGGCTTCATCGAGCTGAAGACCCACGCCAAGATGAGCCAGGTGGTGCGCCGCGAGGGCGGCAAGCTGGTGAGCTATTGCCATCTGGGGACCGGCAACTACCACCCGATCACCGCCAAGATCTATACCGACCTCAGCTATTTCACGACCGACCCGTCGATCACCCGCGACGTCGCCCGGGTATTCAACTTCATCACCGGCTATGCCCGCCCGGCGGAGATGGAGGCGATCGCCTATTCGCCTGTGACACTGAGGCAGACACTGCTCGACCATATCGCCCGTGAGGTCGAGTTCGCCGAGCGGCACGAGCCGGCCAATATCTGGCTCAAGATGAACGCGCTGGTGGACCCCGAGATCATCGATGCGCTCTACGACGCGAGCCGCAAGGGCGTGAAGATCGAGCTGATCGTGCGCGGCATCTGCTGCCTGAGGCCCGGGATTCCGGGGTTTTCCGACAATATCCGGGTGAAATCGGTGGTCGGGCGGTTCCTCGAGCATTCCCGCATCTTCTGCTTCGGGCAGGGGGCGCCGATGCCGTCGCGGCGGGCCAAGGTCTACATGAGTTCGGCCGACATCATGCAGCGTAACCTCGACTGGCGCGTCGAGGTGATGGTGCCGATTCTCAACAATACGGTGCATGAGCAGATTCTCGACCGCACCATGGTGGCGTACCTGAAGGACAACCAGCAGAGCTGGGAGGTGCTTCCCGACGGCAGTTCCGATAGGATCAAGCCCAAGGAGGGCGAGGAACCTTACAACGCGCACGACTATTTCATGACGCATGCGAGCCTCTCCGGCCGCGGCACCGCGCTCAAGCGCGACAACGAAGAGAGAGCTGCCGAGTGAACCAATACTGGGGCGTCGACGCCGACCCCACCGCGCAGGGCCGCCTCAAGGGTGCGCGCCCGGTCGCTGTGCTCGATATCGGCTCGAACTCGGTTCGACTGGTGGTCTATGAGCGGCACGCCCGCTCGCTGACCCCGCTCTACAACGAGAAGACCGCGTGTGCGCTGGGCCGCGGGCTCGCCCAGACCGGCAAGATCGCCTACGAGAACATCGACCGGGCGCTGACGGCAATCCAGCGCTTCGCCCTGGTGTCGCGGCTGATGCGGGTCGGAACTACCCACATCCTCGCGACGTCCGCAGTGCGAGAGGCTTCCAATGCCAAGGCCTTCGTCGACGCCGTCGAAGAGATCATGGGCGGCAAGGTCACGGTGCTCAGCGGCGCCGAGGAAGCGCATTTTGCGGCCCTCGGGGCAATCTCAGGCATGCCGGGATTCGCCGGTGTGGTCGGCGATCTAGGCGGCGGCAGCCTCGAACTCTCCTCGATCAAGGGGGGAACCGATTCGACCGGCGAGACGCATGAGCTCGGCGTCATCCGGCTGCAGGATGATTCCGAGACGTCGCCCGAGAAGGCGCAATCGATCGCCAAGCGCCGGCTGAAGAAGTCGGCGCTGCTGAACGGGCAGGGCGGGTCGTTCTGCGCCATCGGCGGCACCTGGCGGTCGCTCGCCAAGGTGCATCAGGTACTGCGCGACTATCCCCTGCACATGGTGCAGCACTACGAGGTCGAGGCTGCCGACATGCTCGAGCTCTGCGAGCAGATCGTCTCGGCGGTGGCATCGGGTAAGGCCTATCAGGGCGCTGAACTCGCCAGCTCCAGCCGCCGCGACCTCGTGCCCTATGGCGCGGCGGTGATGATCGAGGTGCTGAAGGCGGGCAAGTTCGACACCGTGGTGTTCTCGGCGCTGGGCGTGCGCGAGGGCTACCTCTACGGGCTGCTCGATGACGAGGAGCGGTCGGTCGATCCGCTGATGCAGATGGCCGAGCAGATGAGCGTGCTCCGCTCGCGCTCGCCGGAGCATGCCAACGACCTGATCGAATTCACGGCGGGGTTCCTCAAGGTCGCCGGCGTCACCGAGTCGGCGGAGGAGCTGCGGCTGCGCAAGGTCGCGTGCTACCTCGCCGATATCGGCTGGCGTGGGCACCCGGACTACCGCGGCGAGCAGGCCGTGGACATGGTCGCCTACGGTTCGGCGACGGGTGTCGACCACCCCGGTCGCGCATTCCTCGCCGAGGTGCTGGCGGTGCGCTACATGGGGCTGAAGCACAAGTCGATCAGCCAGGATCTGCTGGCGCTCTCCGGACCCGAGATGAGCGCCCGGGCGCGCCTGCTCGGCGCGGCGTTCCGGGTGGCCTACCCGATGTCGGCGGCAATGCCGGGCGTGCTGCCGCGCGTCGGCTTCGCGCTCGACAAGGGCGTGCTTAAGCTGCGCCTGCCGCCGGACCTGGCGTTCCTCGACGGGGAACACCTGCGGGGGCGGCTTGATCAGCTTGCGGGCCTGCTGGGGATCAAGCTGACGGATGTGGTGGCGGGGTAGGGGCTCCGCTGGAAGCTGATCCCACTCGCGGGAGTGACCCGGTGGGTGGGATGGGAGAAGCGGGACTGTGGTTCCTACTCCTCGTCGTCGTCCAGTATCTCGATCTCGATCACGCCCTGTTTGCTGGCCGCGAGGCCGAGCTTGCCGTGCTTGATGGCGAGGGCCTTGTCGCCGAAGAGTTTGCGGCGCCAGCCTTTCAGGGCGGGGACGTCCGCGTCGTCGTCGAGGACGAGGGCGTCGATGTCGTCGGAGGTGGCGATGATGCGGGAGGCGACGCCGTTGTCTTCGGCGACTGATTTGAGCAGCACGCGGAGCAGGTCGCCGACGGCGCCCTTGGGCGAGGGGCCGCGATAGCGGTCGGGGAGCTTGGGGAGTTCGTTCTTGCCCATCTCCTCGACATCCTTGAGGATCGAGACGATCTCGGCGGCGGCCGAGGAGCGGCCGTAGCCGCGCTGCACGGCGCGCAGCTTGTCGAAGCTTTCGGGGTTGAGCGGCCGCTGCATGGCGAGCTCGATCAGCGCGTCGTCCTTGAGGATGCGGCTGCGCGGCTGATCGGTTTCCTGGGCACGACGCTCGCGCCAGGCGGCCAGCGCCTTGAGAGCGGCGACGTCGCGCGGCTTGTTGAGGCGGGCCTTGAGCCGCTCCCACGCGTGCTCGGGCTGGACAACGTAGGTGTGG
>NZ_JAQGJL010000148.1 GCF_028290645.1 Devosia sp.
CTCAAGGAAAACGACCGGCTGCGGCTCGTCGTCGTGCCGCAGGCGATGCGCGTCATCATTCCGCCGCTGACCAGCCAGTACCTCAACCTGACCAAGAATTCGTCGCTGGGCGCCGCCATCGGTTACCCCGAGCTGGTCAACGTCTTCACCGGCACCACCCTCAACCAGACCGGCCGCGCCATCGAGGTGATCGCGCTGACCATGCTGGTCTATCTCATCCTGTCGCTCGGCACCTCGGCGCTGATGAACTGGTACAACGCCCGCGTGGCGCTGGTCGAACGGTAGGAGCGGCAAATGACCGACATCGCCTTCGTCCGCTCCGAAATGGCCACCGCCCAGCCGGCTCCGCGCCGCGTCAGTGGCATGATCGCCTGGCTGCATAAGAACCTGTTCGCCAGCATCTCCGACAGCGTGATGACCATCATCGCGGTGCTGTTCCTCCTGTGGATCGTCCCCCAGCTCTACGGCTTCCTCATCGGCCGCGCCGTCCCGCCGGGCGGCACCGTCGAGCAGTGCCGGGTCGAGAACGTCGGCGCCTGCTGGGCCTATATCGCCAGCGAGATCGAGTTCTTCACCTACGGATTCTACCCGATGGCCGAGTACTGGCGGCCCAACATCGTGTTCGCCATGCTGGCGCTCATCGGCCTGCCGCTGCTCTGGCCGTCGGCGCCGTTCAAGATCGCCAACGCCCTCCTGTTCTTCATCGTCTTCCCGATCGCCTCGGTGATCCTCCTCTCCGGCGGCATGTTCGGGCTGCGCTACGTGCCGACCGAGCAATGGGGCGGCCTCCTCGTCACCCTCATCATTTCGGTGTTCGGCATCTGCGTCTCCCTGCCGCTCGGCATCCTCCTTGCGCTCGGGCGACAATCAAAACTGCCGATCATCAAGACGCTCTGCGTCGCCTTCATCGAGCTGATCCGCGCGGTCCCACTGATCACCGTGCTGTTCATGGCCTCGATCATGCTGCCGCTGTTCATGCCGCAGGGGACGACGGTCGATAAACTCCTGCGCGCGCTGGTCGGCGTGACGCTCTTCTCTTCCGCCTACATGGCCGAAGTGGTGCGCGGCGGCATGCAGGCCATCGGCCGCGGCCAGTACGAGGCGGCGCAGGCGCTCGGCCTCGGCTACTGGCGCCGCATGGGCTTCGTCATCCTGCCGCAGGCGTTGAAGCACGTGATCCCTGGCATCGTGGGCAACTTCATCTCGCTCTTCAAGGACACCTCGCTGGTCTACATCGTGGGCATGAAGGACCTGCTCGAGGCGGTGAAGACCAAGAACGACGCCATCGAATGGGCATCGCCCACCCAGTCCGTCACCGGCTACATCTTCGCCGCCGCGGTGTTCTGGATCTTCTGTTTCTCCATCTCCCGATATTCCCGGTACTGGGAGCGCCGGCTCAACACCGGCCACAAGAGGTAGCCATGTCAGACGTTTCCCCGGTAGTCGTCGACCGCGATATCGACACCACGAACATGCAGGTGTCGAAGACCGAAGTGGCGATCGAGATCATCGGCATGAACAAGTGGTTCGGCGATTTCCACGTGCTGCGCGACATCAACCTGCGCGTCATGCGCGGCGAGCGTATCGTCATCGCCGGCCCCTCCGGCTCTGGGAAGTCGACGCTCATCCGCTGCATCAACCGGCTCGAGGAGCACCAGAAGGGCCAGATCATCGTCAACGGCGTCGAGCTGACCTCCGACCTCCGGCGGGTCGACGAGGTGCGGCGCGAGGTCGGCATGGTGTTCCAGCATTTCAACCTGTTCCCGCACCTGACGATCCTCCAGAACCTCACGCTGGCGCCGATCTGGGTGCGCGGCGTCCCCAAGGCCAAGGCCGAGGAAACGGCCATGATGTACCTCGAGCGGGTACGCATCCCCGAGCAGGCGGGCAAATACCCGGGCCAGCTCTCGGGCGGCCAGCAGCAGCGGGTCGCCATCGCCCGCTCGCTCTGCATGAACCCGCGCATCATGCTGTTCGACGAGCCGACCTCGGCGCTCGATCCCGAGATGGTCAAGGAAGTGCTCGAGGTGATGATCAGCCTCGCCGAGGAGGGCATGACGATGATCTGCGTCACCCACGAGATGGGCTTCGCCCGCCAGGTCGCCAACCGCGTGATCTTCATGGACCAGGGCCAGATCATCGAGCAGAACGAGCCCGAAGCCTTCTTCTCCAATCCGCAGCACGAGCGCACCAAGCTGTTCCTCAGCCAGATCCTGCACTGACTGGTGCGCTTCTCGTTTGACGGAAAACCTGCCGCCCGCGCCCCCTCTCCCCTGAGGGGAGAGGGCAGCAGAGCTAGGAGCGATAGCGACGTAGCGTGGCTTGGGTGAGGGGTTCAGCGGTGCAGTGAGCGCTCTGCGCCGCTCCGGGGGACCGGCGCGCCCCCAAATGCGCCAAAACCCCGTTCAGGCGCCGTTCATCTCCGGTTCATCCACGGGGCAAACCAATGGCAGCCATCCTGACCCGCCCCGCCGGAGCCAATCCTCTTTCCCGAAATCGCCCCAAAGCCCCGGGAAACCAGGCCTCCGGGCGCCATTATCCCCGCGTTCCGTACCGATGCGACAATGCCCCCATCGACATACTCGCGGGACGCAGCGCATGAAGCATCGAATGGAACTGAACGAATCCCGGGCAATCCGTTCAAATCGCACAACTCCGGCAGCCGTACAGAGGCTCATGGGGGCGCATCACACTGTCGCCTTGACCCGGCTCCCCCGCATCGGGATATTGCGCCGGGGCGAGCTGGAGCAGAATTGACCATGACGGTTACGGCCGTTTGGCGGGACCTCGTCCGCGTCATCCTAACCTTCACGGTCCTGTTGCCCAGCCTTGCCGGCGCGCAGGACACCACCCCGGTCGCGGCGGGTCAGACGCTGCAGGCGATCCGCGACCGCGGGCACCTGATCTGCGCCACCTCCGATCCGCTGCCCGGCTTCGCCCAGCCCGCCGCCGACGGTCGCTGGACCGGTTTCGACGTCGATTTCTGCCGCGCCGTCGCCGTCGCCATCTTCAACGACGCCAGCAAGATGGAGTTCGTCCCGCTCACCGGAGACAGCCGCTTCGCCCAGCTGCAGACCGGCAGCATCGACCTCATCGCCCGCAACGCGCCATGGACCATGCGCCGCGACACCGGCTACGGCGCCAGCTACGTCGCCACCTCGTTCTACGACGGGCAGGCGATCATGGTGCCGCAGTCGCTGGGGTTCGTCTCGGCCTACGAGCTCGACAACGTCAAGGTCTGCATCGTCGACGCGCCCGAGGAGCTCGCCAACCTGCGCGAATTCTTCTTCGGCACCCAGGCCACCTATACCGAGGTGCTCTACGAGGACCGCGAGGACCTCGCCGTCGCCTATCGCGAGGGCCTCTGCAACGCGGTCTCGGCCTCGGCGAGCTTCCTCAACGCCATGCGCCGCAGCCTCCCCGAACCGGCAGCGCACCGCATCCTGCCCGAGCGTATCTCCAAGGACGCTTTCGGCCCGGTGGTCCGGGCCGGCGATGACCAGTGGTTCGATATCGTCGAGTGGACGCTGTTCGCGCTGATCGACGCCGAGGAGGCCGGTGTGACCTCGCTCAACATCGACTCGCTCGCCGCCGCCAAGACCCATCGCATCCGGCGCCTGCTCGGCCTTGAAGGCACCTTCGGCCCGTCGATCGGGCTCGATCGCATGTTCATCGCCAATATCATCAAGGCCGTAGGCAATTACGGCGAGATCTTCGAGCGCAGCTTCGGCCCCGCCACCGGCGCCGCCGTGGTGCGTGGCCAGAACGCGCTCTGGACCAATGGCGGCCTGATCTACGCCCCGCCGATCGAATAGCAATGCGCTCGGTCGCCCTTCTCCCCTGAGGGGAGAGGGTAGCGACGCTGGGAGCGCGAGCGACCTAGCAGAGCTAGGGCGAGGGGTTCAGTCTCTCAGCCAGCGCGTGTGGCGCCGCCTAACCCCTCATCCGGCCTTCGGCCACCTTCTCCCCTCAGGGGAGAAGGGAGGGGCTCCCGCCGATCGAGTAGCTCACCCGAACAGCACCGTCACCCGGCGGTTGATTGCGCCCTTCTTCTCGATCTTGCCCAGCCGTAACGTACCGATTTCGCTGGTGTTTTTGACGTGCGTACCGCCGCAGGGCTGGAGGTCGATGTCCCCGATGCGGATCAGCCGCACCCGACCCTGGCCCACCGGCGGCTTGACGTTCATCGACTTGATCAGGCCGGGATTGGCCTCGAGTTCCGCATCCGTGATCCATTCGGCCGACACCGCATGTGCCGCAGCCGCTAAGTCATTGAGCCGTCTTTCGATTTCGACCGCATCCGGCACGTCCGGCAGGTTGAAATCGATGCGCCCCTTGTCCTCACCAACCCCCGCGCCGGTGATCGGGTAGGGCAGCACGACCGTGACCAGATGCAGCGCCGTGTGCATCCGCATCAGCCTGTATCGCCGGTCCCAGTCGAGATGCGCGATCACCTCTTCGCCGGGCTGCAACTGTGCCTGGCCCTCCGCGGGCACCTGCACGATCGCCGCCTTGTCGCCATCCGGATGGACGCTTCCCGCAATGGTTACGAACGAGCCGTCGGCCCGCTCCAGCCTGCCGGTGTCGCCCGGCTGGCCGCCGGAGGTGGCATAGAAGATCGTCCGGTCAAGCACGATCCCGCCCTCCGGCGTGATCGCCGTCACCAGCGTCGGCAGCGACCGGACGTAACTGTCCTCGCGGAAGACGAACTCGGTCACGCCACCGGCTCCGCTTCGACCACCGAATGCCAGTCGATCGGCTCCTGCGCCTCGAGCCAGTGCGGCACCGGCAGGTTCTTGGAACGCAGGAATTCCGGGTTGAACAGCTTGCTTTGATAGCGGTTGCCGTAGTCGCATAGCACCGTGACAATGGTCTTGCCCGGCCCCAGGTCGCGCGCCAGCCGCACCGCCCCGGCGACGTTGATGCCCGACGAGCCGCCAAGGCAGAGCCCCTCGTGCTCGAGCAGTTCGAAAACGTAGGGCAGGGCCTCGCTGTCCGGGATCTGATAGGCCCGGTCGACCACCACGCCCTCGAGATTGGCCGTAATGCGCCCCTGCCCGATGCCCTCGGTGATCGAGTTGCCCGAGCTCTTGAGTTCCCCGGTGGTGTAGTAGCTATACAGCGCCGCGCCCTCAGGGTCGGCGATGCCGATCTGGACATCCGGGTTCCTGGCCTTCAGCGCCATCGACACCCCGCCAAGCGTGCCGCCCGAGCCCACCGAGCAGATGAAGCCGTCGACCTTGCCGCCGGTCTGCTCCCAGATCTCTGGGCCGGTGGTCTCCACATGCGCCTGCCGGTTGGCGACATTGTCGAACTGGTTCGCCCAGATAGCACCGCCCGGTAGCTCACGCGCCAGCTTCTCAGCCAAGCGGCCCGAGAGCTTCACGTAGTTGTTGGGGTTCTTGTAGGGCTTGGCCGGCACCTGGATCAGCTCCGCGCCGAGAAGCGTCAGCGCATCCTTCTTCTCCTGGCTCTGCGTCTCGGGGATGACGATCACCGACTTGTAGCCCAGCGCATTGGCCACCACCGACAGCCCGATGCCGGTATTGCCCGCCGTGCCCTCGACGATCGTCCCGCCCGGTCGCAGCAGCCCCTTCTTCTCGGCATCGCGCACGATATAGAGCGCCGCCCGGTCCTTCACCGATTGCCCCGGATTGAGGAACTCCGCCTTGCCCCAGATCTCGCACCCGGTCGCATCGGACACGCGGTTGAGCCGGATCAGCGGCGTGTTGCCGATGGCGGAGATGACGTCGCGATGGTTGGTCATTGGGCACGGGAGGCTGGTGAGGGTGGCTGGAAACTATGGGGCAGGGTGCCCGCTGCCAAGCGATAACACACGGAATGGTATGGCATTTCGAACGCGGGGGGATTGGTGGCAGGAATTGGCAGAACTGGGGATGATGGGGGCAGGGGTTTTCGTGGCCGGCTGAGAGACCCCCCTCCCATCCTCCCCCACAAAGGGGAGAGGTGCCGGTCGTGGAACACTCCGCATCTAGACCCGAGAACCACATGACCGACCTCCGAGAGTCCCTCTTCACCCACCCCTGGTTCCTCGAGCTCTACGCCGATTTCCTCGCCGACCCCACGACG
>NZ_JAQGJL010000171.1 GCF_028290645.1 Devosia sp.
TGGTCTGATCCCTTGGCGGGGCGATTGGCCCTAGGAAGGCCCTGCCGAGTGAGGCTAGGGCATCTTTCCGGGCAGGCCCCTGGTCATGCGGCCTCCTTGAAGCTTTTGTTCTCTGCCAACAGGCGACGGAACTGCGATGGCGTCACACCGCGCTGTGCCAGGAACTGGCGGTTGAAGTTGGATACGTTGTTGAAGCCCGACGCGTAGCAGACCTCGGTGACCGATGAGCATTCAGGCGTCATCAACAGCTGGCAGGCCAGGTTCACCCGGAGCCGGTTGACGTACTTGGTCAGCGATTGCCCCGTATGGCGGCGAAAGCTGCGCGACAGCGTCGACGGAGAAACCCCCGCTAGGGTTGCCAGTGCCACCTCATCGAGCGGCTCGACCAAATTGTCGTTGATGTGAGCCAGGACCTCGTTGATGCCCTTGGACATGAAGCCGGAGGGATCGGGCAGATAGCGCGGGCTGGTCAGCGTTTTGGCACCGGCGTCGCGGTCGAGCTCGAGCAGAATTTGCAGGAACAGGGCAATGCGCTCGACGCCGCGCGAACGGATCACCTGCGCCAGCAACGGCGCGACGCAGTCCGATGTCTCCACGCTGAACAGCACGCCCGCGCGGCTGCGCTCGAAAAGGCCCTGCGTGTCCTCGAGTTCCGGGAAACTCGCAAAGGCGCCATCGATGAGAGTCTTGGTGAATTGCATCACGCGACTGCGCAGTGGCACCGATGTACCGTCCGGGATCTCGCTAACCCAGTTGTGCGGGAGGTTTGGCCCGACCAGCACCAGGTTGCCGGCGGTGAAACGGCCGATGAAATCGCCCACGAAGTAGTGCCCCGAGGTCGCGCAGACCAGGTGCAGTTCATACTCGGGATGGAAGTGCCAGCGAACCGTGTGGAAAGGGTAGCCGTGCTCCCACGCCTTGAAGGATTCCTTGTCGCCGATACGCACGAGTTCCAGATCGGGATTCATGCATTCCTCCCCGCTCGTCGCGCCTTCCGGGCCTAGCGACTGCGATGTGGCGCCGGGTTGTTCCTGACTTCCACCGGACCAACGCTAATGCCGTCTCCCCTCTTGGCGCTACCACGCACTTGCTTCAGTTCCGATACTTTTTTGGCGAATTCTGCTCCCGCAGAGCTGTTTCTTACAAGCCTTGCCCCGTGGTCCGCTGATCGCTGCCCAGCGCAAAGCGTGGTGTCGATGTGCGCGTTGATGTCTGGATGGAGATGCCACATGGATTTCCCAGCAACGTCGGAAGGATGAAAGCGGCGGCGCAGTCTCTGGATGCCTTCGGCAGCTTTCTGGTTGATCGGCTGCGTCGATAACCAGGTAGAGCAAAGTGCCAAGGGCGAAGTGGCTACCGCGCAAATGTATGTACCCAGCGCTCGACATGAGTAACGAACGCCTTCACGGCCGCACTAGCATGCCTATTGCTTGGGAACATGAGATAGATGCCACCGCGGTCGTCCGCGTATTTGTCGAGAATCGTGACCAGTCGGCCGGCCGCGATCTCGGGACGGGCAAGCCCCTCCGGCATTTGCGCGATGCCCAGGCCCGCCACCGCCGCCACAACGCAGAACGACATGACGTTGGCACAGATGCGCGCTTTGACCGGCACGGTCTCGACCGACTTACCGTTCGTGAAAGTCCAGATGACCCCTTCGGTCGAGTCGCCCCGCACGATGCAGTCGTGGTCTGCAAGATCACCCGGGCGTTCCGGAGTG
This sequence comes from Devosia sp., assembly GCF_028290645.1. GTDB lineage: Bacteria > Pseudomonadota > Alphaproteobacteria > Rhizobiales > Devosiaceae > Devosia_A. The sequence continues at coordinate 1,721 of NZ_JAQGJL010000171.1, forward strand.
CCGCGAGCAGCAAGATAGCCCGGGCTCGCACACCAGACGCGCCGCCCGGTGCCGAGCTTCTTGGCCACCAGCGAAGAGGCCGGCAACTCGCCGGTCCGGATCGCGACGTCGATCCGGGTGCGCAGCAGATCCAGGCGCTCGTCGGTCAGCTGCAGCTCGATCTTGACCTTCGGGTTCTGGCCGACAAACTCGGCAATCAGGTCGCCGAACAGCCCTGCCGCGAAGTCGATAGGCGCCGACACACGGATCGTGCCGGAGGGTTCGGCCTGCAGCCCCCGCACGCCCGCGTCGGCGTCCGCGATGAGTGCGAGCCCCGCACGGCAGGACTCGAAATAGGCGGCCCCGGCCTCGGTGAGCGACAGCGATCGCGTGGTTCGGTTGAGCAGCCGCGTACCAAGACGATCCTCGAGCTGGCGCACACGGCGACTGACCGTTGTCGGCGGGAGCCGCAAACGGCTGGCGGCGCCCGCGAAGCTGGCACGTTCCACCACCGCGACAAAAACCGCGACGTCCTCAAGATGCGCCACTATAGCCTCCGTTGGCAGAGTCTATGCACATTATTGCCCCTAGTGGCTGAATGTAAGTGTCGCCATGTTTCCGGTTTCTGCATTAGGCACGGAGAAAGCGAATGTCGGTTTCACGAACGGTCCTGGTAACAGGCGCTAGCGGTCAGCAGGGGCATGCGGTGGCTGAGGCGCTGCTGGCGGGCGGTCACAAGGTATTGGCTTTCACGCGCAATCCTGACAGCGCCACCATCCAGGGGCTCGTCGCCAAAGGCGCCGAGGTAAGGATTGGCGATTTCGAAGATGGGGCCGGCTTCGCGCCAGCCGCCCAAGGTGCCGACACGGCGTTCCTGATGGGCAGTCCGATTGAGCGGGGCGTCGAGGCCGAGACCCGGCAGGGCATCGTCGCGGCGGACGCAATCAAGGCAGCCGGCGTAGGCCACCTGATCTACTCGTCGGTGGGTTCCGCCGATCGCGACACGGGCATCCCGCACTTCGACAGCAAGTACGGGGTCGAGAAGCACATCGCCGGCTTGGGAGTGCCCTTTACCATCAGCGCACCGGTCACGTTCATGGACAACGTGGTGGCGCCGTGGTCGATCGAGAGCCTGCGTAAAGGAGTACTCGACTTCCCGGTGCCTGGGAACCGCAACGTCCAGTTCGTTGCCGTCGCTGATATCGGCTCCTTTGTCGCAAGTCTTGTCGGGCGCCGCGAGGCGGTGTTCGGGCACCGCTACGACATCGCCGGAGACGAACTCACTGGCACGCGACAGGCCGAGATCCTGAGCGAAGCGATCGGTAGACCGATTACCTACAACGGAATCCCACCGGCGGTGGTGAGGCAGTATCAGGGTGAAGACCAGGCTCGAATGGCCGAATGGTTCGATGCGGTAGGCTACAGCGCCGATATTCCCTCGCTGCGGCGCGACTTTTCCGAGGTCGGGTGGCAGCGTTACGCGGATTGGGCGCGGCAGCAAAACTGGAGCGCACTCGCGGAGCCGGCGAAATCGGGCTGATGGACGATCAACAGATCGCGGCTCCACGGGACCACCAGCTGAAAACGGCGACGGCGACCACGCGCCCGCACTGGCGATCGCGCCCACGGCCATCAAGGCGGTAGACGCGGAAGCTGGTGGTGGCCACCAGGCTAGTAGGAAGACCAGGGCCCCCTGAATCCAAGCCTCGGCACGGACCGGCGGGGCGGCCCGAATCAGGCTTCTTTGATCGCGCCGGGTCCGGGGATCGCGCCCGGGGGGCATTTGCCGAGGATGATCATGCCGAGCACTTCGTCCTTGGTCACGTCCTTGACGTGAGCGGTGCCGACGACCCGGCCGTTCTTCATTACCGCCAGGCGATCGGCCAGGTCGAACACGTCGTGAATGTCGTGGCTGATGAGGAAAATGCCGATGCCTTGGGCCTTGAGCTGCATGATCAATTCGCCCACCTGCGCCGTTTCCTGCGGCCCGAGCGCCGCCGTCGGCTCGTCCATGATCAGGATGCGGGCGTTGAAATGGATGGCGCGGGCGATGGCGACGGACTGGCGCTGGCCGCCCGACAGCGATTTCACCGGCTCCTTGAAGCGGCGGAAATTGGGGTTGAGGCGGCCCATCACCCTGCGGCATTCGGCTTCCATGGCGATGTCGTCAAGCGTTCCCCAGCGGGTGCGGAGTTCGCGACCCAGGTAGAGATTGGCCGCGGCGTCGACATTGTCGGCGAGCGCCAGCGTCTGGTAGATCGTCTCGATGCCGTAGGCCTTGGCGTCGCGGGGGTTGCTGATGTCGGCTTCCTTGCCGTCGATCCGGATGTTGCCGGAATCCCGCTTGTAGGCACCGGACAGCACCTTGATCAGGGTCGACTTGCCCGCGCCGTTGTGGCCGAGCAGCCCGACGACCTCGCCCGCGTAGAGATCGACCGAAGCATGATCGACGGCCCGGATGCCGCCGAAGGCGATCGACACGTCCTGCAACTCAACCAGCGGTACGCCCCGGGCGCCGCCTGTCTGAATGGAGTCGATGGTCATGGCTGCCTCCTACTTCACGCGCCGCCGGTACGCCTGGTCGACGAAGACGGCCAGCACCAGCACGATGCCGACCACGATATTGGTATAGGCGGAATCGACGTTGAGCAGTGCCATGCCGGATTGCAGCGACTGCATCAGAAGCGCGCCCACGATGGCGCCGTAGATGGTGCCGATGCCGCCTGCGAGCGAGGTGCCGCCGATCACCGCCGCGGCAATGACGTAGAGCTCGTTGAGCGTACCCAGCGCTGTCGTTGCCGCATCGAGGCGGGCCGAGGCGATGATCGCCGAGATGCCTACCAGCGCTCCCATCAGGGTGAACACCATGACGGTGAGCCGCTTGGTGTTGACGCCGGCGAGCTCCGCCGCCTCCGGGTTGCCGCCGGTCGCAAAGATGTAGCGGCCGAAGCGGGTGCGCCGGGCAACGAAGGTCATCACCAGTCCCACCGCCAGCATGATCAGCACGGGAATCGGGTAGCCCGTCTGGAAGCTCAGTCCATCGAGGCAGGTTACCACCTTGTCGCCTGCAGTGCAGATGGCGAGCCCCGCCCGGTTCTCGACACCCGCCGGAATCGGAATGTTGTTCTCGACCGCGAACCGCTCGGCGACGCGCGCCGGCCAGAGGTAGGAGTTGACGACGGCAGTGGTGCCCAACACCGCTGCGCAGCCGACGACGACGGTGAGGACATCTGCCCATACGGGCTTGGGCGCAAAGCTGAACTTGAGGCGCCGGCGACGCCCGCTGAGGGTGGCGATGCCGATGCCGACGCAGGCCACCGCGGCCAGTACCCAGCTCCACATTGGCCCGATCGAGGCGAGAGGGCCGTTGCCGCCGATCAGCTTGAAGGTCTTGTCCATCGGCGCCACGGTCACGCCGCTGGCGATCAGGAAGGCGGCGCCGCTGAAGGCGATGAGGCCGCCGAGCGTGACGATGAAGCTCGGGATCTGGCCGTAGGCGATCAGCACGCCGTTGAACATCCCTATGGCTGCGCCGAGCGCGATGGCGAAGATCACGGCGATGATCCAGATCGCTGGATGGCCGACGCCGAGCGTCGGTCCGAGTTCGAACACCTGCAGCACGCCGGTCGCCACCGCCACGACGCTGAGCATCGAGCCGACCGACAGGTCGATCTGGCGCAGGACGATCACCAGCACCATGCCGGTGGTCATCACGGCGATCACCGAGGTCTGGACCAGGAGGATCCACAGGTTGCGCGAGGTGAGGAACGAACCGCCGAACAGACCGCCGCCGCCCGGGCGCAGGATTGCGCTCATGACATCGAAGCCGACCCAGATGAGGAGCAGCGCGGCCAGCATGCCGAGCATGCGGGTGTCGATCTCGGCGGCCCTGAGCAGGCGCCGGAACAGGCCCTCGTTGCTGCTTGCCGGACCACCGGCATTCGATTGTTCAGCCATGCCCCACCCCATCGGCCGATCGTTGCGGCCGCCATTTCCAGCGACGATCCCGCGTCGGCCGGACGATTGCAACTGCGCCAGAGGGCTGGCGTCAAAACTGAGAAGAAAGGCCGCGCCACCTGTTCGAGGCGGCGCGGCCGGCAGTGCGTCAGGTCAGATCAAGCGACCGATCAGTTGCAGGCCGGAACAGTACCGGCGGCGACGCCGGCGCAGGCCTGTTCCTTGGTGATGTGGCCGGCGTCGATCGCCACCTGGATGTTGTCCTTTGTGATCGGCGTCGGGGCCAGGAGGATGGCGTTCATCTCGACGCCGTTCTTGCCGCCGCTGAACTTGGCCACGCCTTCGATGGTGGTCGGGTCGGCGCCATCTGCGAGAGCGAGCGCCGCCTTCGCCGCAACGGTGCCGAGGTCGATAGAGTTCTTCCAGATCGAGACGAGCTGGGTGCCCAGCGCGACACGATTGATGGCCGCCAGATCGCCGTCCTGACCGGTCACCGGAACGGTGCCGGCAAGACCCTGGGCATCGAGGGCCGCCACGACGCCCGAGGCCATGCCGTCATTCTCGGACAGCACGGCATCGACACCGTTATTGGTCGAAGTCAGACATTGCTCCATGTTCTTCTGGGCATTGTCCGGCTTCCAGCCGTCGGTGAAGGTCTCGCAGACATTGGTGACCTTGCCGCTGTCCATGGCGCCCTTGAGCACTTCCATCTGGCCCTGGAACAGGAAGGTGGCGTTCGGATCGCCCTTGTCGCCCTTGATGAAGGCATAGCGACCTTCCGGCTTAACCTTCAGCATCTCCTGCGCCATGATCCGGCCGACGCCGACATTGTCGAAGGTGATGTAAAGCGCGTTGGGATCCTCGAACTGCACGTCATAGGCGATCGACTTGATGCCGGCGTCGCTGATCTTCTGGATCGAGGGCAGGATCGCGTCGGAGTCGAAGGCGACCACGAGGATCACGTCCGGCTTCTGCGAGATCAGGCTTTCGATGTCGGCGGCCTGCTTCTGGGCCGAGCCCTGGGCATCGGTCGAAATGAACGTATCGCCGGCTGCTTCGACGACGGCCTTGATCGCAGCCTCGTCGGTCTTCCAGCGCTCTTCCTGGAAAGTCTTCCAGGACACCGCAATGGTTTTGCCCGCGGCCATTACCGCGGTCGAAGTGGCGCTCATCAGCAGGGCGCCAGCCAAAAGAGTCAGTATCTTGAATTTCATTGCAAGGTCCCTCCCGGACCACCGCGGAACTTCATGACGCCGCCTTTTCTTCAGGCCGGGGCAAGCCGTGCCGTCGTTCCGCAGCATATGTGTCGATTTGCCCCAAGCGGTGTGCGCCGAAACGCTGCAGCAACTCGTCTATCGAGTCAATCGACATGTCATTTTGCGAGGATATTCTCGCACCTCCAAGTCAAGACCGACTTTTGGCGCAGGCATTGACCGCGTGGCTCTCTGTAGGCGAAATAGCCATACTGAAGATCGGCACGGCGGGTGAACACGCCGGCTTCGATCAGGGGGAAATGATGGGTGCTCGTAGGCGGATCGCCGCGTTCGGCGGAGTGGTGTTGTTATGCCTGGTGACCAGCCTCGGTGCGCTGGCCGCCGGCCCCCGTCCCGAGCCGGGCGTCATCCTGCGGGACTGGTACACCCTGATGAACGAACTGGTCCGGCATACAGCGACCTATTCACCGCCGGTCGCCAGCCGTTCCTTCGGCTATCTGGGGGTCACGGTGTTCGAGGCCGCGGTAGGCGGCTCGGACAAGCTGGTATCGCTGGTCGGCCAGCTGCACGGGCTCGATTCCGTCCCGGCCCGGACAGCGGGTGCGGTTTATGACGAGACGGTGATCATCAGCGCGGCCCTGTCGGACGCCATTGTCTACTACTTCGGCAATACCGGACCGACGGGGCTGCGCTCGATCGCGAACGCTCAAAAGAAATGGCGCGCGCTGGCCGTCGATGGCGTGCCTGAGGGTGTGGTGGAGCGCAGCGAGGCCTTCGGCAAGGCCATGGCAGCCAGTATCTTCGATTGGTCGAAGGGCGATGGCGGCGCCGAGGTCACCAATATGGGCTTCCCATACGAATACGCCCTGTCCAGTGGCGATGACAAATGGGTACCGACCAACCTGATCCGCCAGCAGCAGTTCCCGCTTCTGCCGGACTGGGGAAATAACCGCACCTTCGTCACGCCGTCGGGCGCGGCCTGCGCGACGCCCGGCAATCCCGCCTACAGCAACGAACCCGACTCGCAGTTCTTCAAGGAGGCGAGCGAAGTCTACGAGACGGTGAAGAACGCGACGCCCGAGCAGATGGCCATCGCGCGCTTCTGGTCCGACGATCCGATGCTGTCGATGACGCCTCCCGGGCACTGGCTGTCGATCGCGCTGCAGGTGGCGGACAGCGCCGATCTCGGGCTCGAGGACAATGTCGACCTCCTGGCCCGCATGGGCATCGCCATGTCGGATGCCTTCGTCGGCTGCTGGCACGAGAAATACGTCTATGACCTTGTGCGGCCCATCACCTACATCAAGAAGGTGATCGATCCCAAGTGGGAGCCGATCCTGAACACGCCGCCATTCCCCGAGTATCCCAGCGGTCACAGCGCGGTTTCGGGCGCCATGGACGCCGTGATGACGGCGTTCTTCGGTGAGGATTACGCATTCGAGGACAAGACGGGCTCGC
>NZ_JAQGJL010000179.1 GCF_028290645.1 Devosia sp.
GGAGCCGCAAGGGGGGAGGGCGGTGATGTCGGGGGGGAGGGTTTTCATGTTGAAGCAGAGAGCCCCCTCCCGGCCTCCCCCACAAGGGGGGAGGTGAAGAGTCGAGTTTGTGGCGTGATGGTGCCAAAGCCACCGGCGGGCACCTCCCCCTTTATGGGGGAGGCCGGGAGGGGGCTCTCTGCCCCAGTCATCCCCATCACGGCGCCTCCACCTTCACCGTATTCGCACTCGTCCCGCCCCCCATATACACAGCGACCAGCTTCATCGGCACTGTGCCGGTATTGGTGCCGTTATGGGCCCAGCCGACCGCCTCGAGCACCGCCTCGCCGGCTCGGTAGGTCTTCTTGCCCTTGGTGCCGTAGTCGACCGTCAGCTCGCCTTCGAGCACGTAGGCGAAGAGCGGCACTTCGTGCTCGTGCCAGCCGGTCTCGCCGCCGGGCGGGATGGTGACGATGGCGGAGGTGATGTTCGGCGTTCCCGCTGGATAGGCCAGCGGCGTGCCCAGCACGTCGGTGCTGCCCTGGACCAGCGGGGTCAGGAGGTTCTGGTAGGTCTGTGGCGCCAGGTCCTCGGCGTAGCCGGGGAGGGTGAACGCCAGCAGCGCGACGACGGCCAGTCCAATACGCATGCTCTGTCCTCGGTGGAGATTGTCCGGAGCCGGACGCTAGAGCGCCAGCTTCATGTGGCGATTGACGTCCTTGTACAGCAGGTAGCGGAAGCGGCTGGGGCCGGCATAGCAGGCCTGCGGGCAGAAGGCGCGCAGCCACATGAAGTCCCCGGCCTCGACCTCGACCCAGTCGCGATTGAGCCGGTACACGGCCTTGCCCTCGAGCACATAGAGGCCGTGCTCCATCACATGGGTCTCCTCGAACGGGATCACCGCGCCGGGCTCCAGCGTGACGATGTTGACGTGCATGTCGTGCCGGATGTCGGTGGGGTCAACGAAGCGGGTGGTGCCCCAGCGGTCGCCGGTACCGGGCATCCAGCGGATCGGCACGTCCTGCTCGTTGGCGACAAAAGCCGCGGGCACGTCGATCCCATCCACGAGCTCGTAGCGCTTGCGCACCCAGTGGAAGCGCAGCGGCGCCGCCGTCCTGTTGTCGAGCGTCCATCTGCAGCTGGGCGGCAGGAACGCGTAGCCGCCGGGCATCAGCACATGCGGCTGCCCATCGATGGTGATCGAGGCCTCCCCTTCGACCACGAACAGCACGCCCTCGGCGTCGGCATCGGGTTCCGGCCGCTGGCTGCCGCCGCCGGGGAGGACCTCCATCACGTATTGCGAGAAGGTTTCGGAGAAGCCGGTCATCGGGCGGGCGAGGACCCAGGCCCGGGTGTCCTGCCAGTGCGGCAGGTAGCTGGTCACGATATCCCGCATGACCCCGCGCGGGATGAGCGCGTAGGCCTCGGTGAAGACGGCCCGGCCGGTATGGAGCGCCGTCTGGTCGGGGAGGCCGGCAATCGGGCCGGCATAGGTGGTGGAGGCCATGGGACACAAATTATCGTGGCTGGTAAACCCTCTTAGCGCAGAAGCCGGTGGGCGGACAGTGGGGCGAAGCGTTAGGGTATGGTGCGATCGTGCCGTTCCCACCGACGGCCAAGGCAAGGAGGACATGCAGATGGACTTGAAGCTGAAAGTGTCGGGCCGCATCGCCAAGCCCGTCGGCGAGGTGTTCGAGGCGGTGGTCGATCCAGGCAAGCTCTCGGGATATTTCACCACCGGCGGGGCGAAGGGACGGCTCGAGACCGGGGCGACGGTAACGTGGGATTTCGCCGATTTCCCGGGTGCCTTCCCGGTGCAGGTGGCCGAAGTCGAGACCAACAAGCGGATCGTCCTCCACTGGGGCGCGGCCGAAGGCACGGCTTCCGACCCGAGCGGCAAGACCACCGTGACGATGCGCTTCGAGCAGCTCGACGACGGCCGGACGCTGGTGACGATCACCGAGGAAGGCTGGCGCGAGACGCAGAAGGCGCTCGATGCCTGCATCGGCAATACCGAGGGCTGGACCGGGATGCTGTGTGCGCTGAAGGTCTACCTAGAGCACGGCATCAACCTGAGGGATGGTTTCTACAAATAGCGACGAGCCGGCTTCGACTTAAGGCGAGGCTGCGCGGTCAGAAAAAGTTTAGAAATCAGGTGCAGATTCGCCACCATGACCAGCCAGTCGCACCAAGAACCACACCGCCCGCTGCTCGACCCCCAACAGTTCGAGGAGGCGGGACGCCAATTCCGGCTCTGGCTCGACCGGCTGCTCGGCCACGCCCCGCCCGAGGAAGATACCGAGATCGCCTGGGAAGACGGCGAGCCGATGGACGACCGGCACAACGGCCAGTTACCCGGGCACTGACAGATGGATTGGCTCCGCGACTTCCAGCAGTCGTTGCGCGAGCCGGTCTTCTGGTTTCTCTCCACCTTCTGGCCGGTTGTCGGCGTCGTCGTGCTCGCCGGCCTCGGCTGGCTGGTGGCCAGCGCGACAGTAAGGAATCGCGGTGTGGGCGGGGACGGCAGCACCGATGCTTTTAGTGATTCCGACGGCGGAGATGGCGGCGACGACGGAGGCGGGGACTGATCCCGCGGTGATCGCCTTCTCCCCTTGTGGGAGAAGGTGCCCGAAGGGCGGATGAGGGGGCTCTCTCCGCGTCCTCCTAGCCCGTCGCTTCGCTCCGGTCTCACGACTCTGCGTGTCGCGGACCCCTCATCCGGCGCTGCGCGCCACCTTCTCCCACAAGGGGAGAAGGCAACTGGTGCCTCACCCAGCCTTCCCCATCGCGAGATAGTGCGCGCGCTCCTCGGCCGAATAGTGCTCGAGAGCATTTCGCAGCATGATGCGCGGCATGCGCGCGGCGTGCCTGTCGAGAAAGCCGTTCAGCGCCGGGCGCTGGCCATCGGCCGAGCGCAGCATCCAGCCGACCGCCTTGTGGATCAGGTCCTCCGGATCGTCCATCAGCAACTCCGAGATGGCGAAGGTATCGTCGAGCTGGCCGTGCCGGATGAACGCGAACGTTGCGAGGATGGAAGTGCGGCGCTCCCACATGCTGTCGGATTTCGCGAGGCGATAGAGCGCGTCGCGCGGCCGGTCGACGAGGTGCGGGCCGATGACGTGCCAGGCGGCGAGATCGACGAGGTCCCAGTTGTTGATGCGATCGTGCCGGCGCAGATAGAGGTCGTAGAGCTCCTGCCGACGCTCGGGCGTGGTCTTCCTTGCCGCGTACTGCTTGGCCATGATGCTCATGGCGGCGGCGCGGGCCTCGTGGATGTCCGCCTCCATCAGCTTCTCGATCTCCGCCGGCGGCGTCAGCACGCACTCCTTGGCCAGCGCAAAGACGTGGCCCATGCGCACGCCGATGAAGGTGTCGCCGTGGGCGTACTCGCCCTCGCCGAACTTGAAGTAGCGCCGGTACTTTTCGAGCTCCTCGTCCGACCGCAGGGCATGCAGCCGGTCGAGGATGGCGTCGGCGGTCAGCTCCATTCGCGCCTCAGAAGGTTTGGCCCATCTGATCCATAACCTGCTCGAGTCCCAACCGCGAATACTCCATCAGCATCTTCGATGTGGTGGTGTGCTCGGTGATGGTGACGACGGTCCTGCCGCCCTCGGGCACCAGGGTGACGACCGTCGCGACGTCGCGCGGGAACTCGGGCGGCATGCCGGCCGTCGCCGGGTCGATCAGGTTGCCGTCCTTGTCCGAGAGGTTCTGGACATACTCGATGCGCTCGTCGGGAACGACCCTCGTGTACTCCCACCGCATCCACTGGTCATGACCCTCCGGCGAGCGCATCAGGACGACCGAGAAGCCGCCCTCGCGCACGTCCATCCGCGCCTCAGGGCACGTCCAGGGGCGGGGCGCCCACCACTTCGTCACCTCGGCATCCTCGGTCCAGGCGCGCCAGACGCGCTCGGGCGTGGCGTTGAAGGTGCGGGTGACGGCGACGTCGTCGGTGACGAGCTCGGGCACGGCTGTGGCCTCCTCGGCGAGCGGCTGGCGGATAGGCAGGAATGGACCTGCGAGGCTCGCTGCGGCAAGGATCAAGGTTCGGCGCTGCATTTGTCCGTCTCGATATCGGGTAAGCCGGTCCCGGCCGCGCGCCAGCGATGGCGCGCGGGATTCCGGTCTCGCGATGGCTGTGGTTCAGTTCCGGCTAGCTGCCGGCATAGGCCTTCTGGATGTCGGCCACGATGATCTTCTTCATCTTCAGCATGGCCTGCATGGCGCGGCCGGCGCCGGCGCGGTCGCTGCCGGCGAGGGCTTCGGGGAGCTGCCTGGGGACGATCTGCCAGCTGAGGCCGTACTTGTCCTTGAGCCAGCCGCACTGGCTCTCCTCGCCGCCATCGGCGGTCAGGGTGTTCCAGTAGTAGTCGACCTCCTCCTGGCCGTCGCAATCGACGGTGAACGAGATCGCCTCGGTGAACTTGAAGTCGGGGCCGCCGTTGAGCGCCATGAACTCCTGGTCCTTGAGGCGGAACGTCTTGGTAATGGAGCGGCCATCCGGATAGTGCTGGGTGTCGTGGATTTCGGCGTCCTTGAAGGTCTTGACGTAGAAATCGACCATCTCGTCGATGCGGTCGTCGATCCACAGGCAGGGCATGATCTTGGGCATTTTTCAGTCCTCTCGTTTGACGTTCTTGGGGTTGAGTTCTCCCGTTCGCTGAGCGGGGAACGCACAGCGGCGGAAATGGTCGTGGTCGTCGTCGTTAGTCGAAGCTGGCTCAGGCCGTGAGGCGTTCGGCCAGCAATTCCTCGAGGCGCTTGAAGCCCATCTCCATGCCTTCGGCCATCGGCGTGGCCCTGGCGCCGTCGCGGGCTTCCTTGGTGGCGTAGAGGACGGTCACCACCGAGGTGGTGACGCCGTTCTCCTCGGTGAGGCGGTTGGTGACGATGGTGGTGCCGCCGGTCCAGTCCATGTCGTAGATTTCGTTGGTCTTGATCCAGTCGGGGCGGGTGATCTCGAGCACCTCGCCGGACGAACCCATCTCCATGCCATCGGGGCCCCTCGTGACGAAGCGCCACTTGCCGCCGACGCGGGCGTCGAACTCGCAGGTGATGAACACCCACTCCGCGGGCCCCAGCCAGCGGCGGATCAGCGCCGGGATGGTCCAGCAGTCGAAGACGAGGTCGGCCGGCGCCCGGAACGAGCGGGTGACGCAGATCTCGCGGTCCGAGGGCAGGGTGATGGTGAGCGGCTGCATGTGGCGTCTCCTCAGTTCTTCTTGTCGCCGTTGGGGGCGAACCGCTGCAACTCGTCGAGCAGGCTGTCGAGCCGCTGGTAGCTCTGTTCCCAGAACTTGCGATAGGTCTCGAGCCAGCCCACCGCATCGGCGAGCGGCAGCGCCTCGATCTTCACCGGCCGGCGCTGCGCATCCCTGCCGCGCGAGACCAGCCCCGCATTCTCCAGCACCTTGATGTGCTTGGAAATGGCCGGCTGGCTCATGTCGAACGGCGCGACAAGTTCATTCACCGTTGCCTCGCCCTCAGCCAAGCGCGCCAGGATGGCGCGCCGCGTCGGGTCCGCAAGCGCGGCAAAGGTGAGATCGAGCTGGGAGGCGGTGGCATGCATTTCATAACCTGATCGCTATATAACAATACGGTTATGATTGATGTAGCGGGAGATGTCAAGGGGTGTTCGAGGGCCGGTGGCTGTCGACCCCCACCCCTGTCCCCTCCCCCAGAAGTAGGGGAGGAAGACCAAGGCACTGACTCCGGTGGAAGGGTCTCCCTCCCCATGTTTAGGGGGAGGGGACAGGGGTGGGGGTCCACCCGCACCAGCCCAGCGGCTAGGCACCCAATATCTGCCCGATCCGCAATTCCGCGATCCGCTCCACCTGCCGGCACGCCGTCGCGAACTCCGTCTCCCGCGCGTTCGCCAGCCGCGTCTCGAACGCCCGCATGATCTGCGCCTTGGTGTTGTCCCGAACCGCGATGATGAACGGGAAGCCGAATTTCTCCACATAGGCGCGGTTCATGTCCCCGAACCTCGCCCGCTCCGCGTCGGTCAGCGCATCGAGCCCGGCCGAGGCCTGCTCCGACTCCGATTCCGAGGTCAGCCGCTTGGCCGCAGCGAGCTTGCCGGCCAGGTCGGGGTGGGCCTTGAGGACCTCGAGCCGCTCCTCCTCGGTTGCGCTGCGGAACACCTGGCACATCAGCGCATGAAGCCCGATGGCGGTGTCGTGCGCCGGGCCCATCTCGCGCTTGAACGCCCGCTCGGCCACCCACTCCGAATGCTCGAACACGTTGCCGAACAGCTGGGTGAAATCATCCAGGGCCAGTTCGGACGGCACGATTTCCGGTTTCACGTACGGATGCGTCTTCAGCCAGTGCTCGGCGATATCGATGCGCTTGGCGATCCACACCTTTTCCTTGCCCATGATGTACTCGACGAAGCGCTTCAGCCCGGCAAAGCGCCCGGGCATGCCGACGAGCCGGCAGTGCAGCCCCAGCGAGATCATCTTGGGCGAGCCGGCCTGGCCCTCCTCGTAGAGCACGTCGAACCAGTCCTTCAGCAGCTGGAAATATTCCTCGCCATTGGCAAAGCCCGAGGCGGTGGTGAAGCGCATGTCGTTGGACGCCAGCGAATAGGGAATGATCAGCTGCGGCGCGCCGAAATGCTCGCGGTAGTAGGGCAGATCGTCGTCGTAGGTGTCGGACACATAGGTGAAGCCGCCTTCCTCGCTGGCGAGATCGACGGTGTTGATCGAGGTGCGGCCGCAATACCAGCCGGTGGGGCGCGTCCCGACGACTTCGGTGTGAAGTTTCACCGCCGCGTGCAGGTCCTCCCGCTCGTGCTCGATGTCATAGTCCTTGTAGTCGATCCATTTCAGCCCGTGGCTGGCGATCTCCCAGCCGGCGTCGAGCATGGCCCTGACCTGCATGGGCGAGCGCTGCAGCGCCGTGGCGACCCCATAGACGGTGACCGGCAGGTCGAGCCCGGTGAACAGCCGGTGCAGCCGCCAGAAGCCGGCGCGGGCGCCGTATTCGTACATCGATTCGACGTTCCAGTGGCGCTTCCCCGGCCAGGGGACGGCGCCGATCACGTCGACGAGGAAGGCCTCCGACGCAGCGTCGCCATGGAGGATATTGTTCTCCCCGCCTTCCTCGTAGTTCAAGACGAACTGCACCGCGACATGCGCGCCGCCGGGCCACTGGGCGTTGGGCGGATTGGGGCCGTAGCCCTGCAGGTTGCGGGGATAACGCATTCAATCACCTCGATCGTTGTTGCAGATTTATCGCCGGGGCTTGAGGCTGCGGCAAGAGCGCCAAAAGTGGACCAGTTGGTAAAAAACCCGCCGCCACCCCCTTGGAACGGCGGCCGATATGCACAATAGTCAGGCAATCTTGATGCAATGCCTCAACGGCAAGCGGCGGCCGTGGGGGCAGCCCGGCGAGCAGGGCGAAGGAAACCAGACCAATGGCGGGTGCAGCACGCCTGACGACGCACGTACTCGATACGACACATGGCAAGCCCGCCGCCGGCATGCGGTTCGATCTGTTGATGGTGCATGGCGACCACACGCACCATATACTATCGGGACACACCAATGCCGATGGGCGGGCAGATGCGCCCCTGCTCGAAGGCGACCGGTTCCACCTGGGCAGCTACGAACTGATCTTCCATGTGGGGCAGTATTTCGAGCGCCTCGGGGTGGAAATCAAAACCCCGTTCCTCGACATGGTGCCGATCCGCTTCGTGATGAGCGAGATGGAGCACTACCACGTGCCGCTGCTCGTGTCGCCCTATGGGTACTCGACCTATCGGGGAAGTTGAGATGATAGTGGGAATTCTCGGATGTCTTCCTTCTCCCCTTGAGGGAGAAGGTGCCCGAAGGGCGGATGAGGGGTACCGCATCGCTGGCGATGCGCGATCCGAGCGGAGCGAGGAGCGATACCCCTCACCCGGCGCTGCGCGCCACCCTCTCCCTCAAGGGGAGAGGGAAGGGAGAGCATGCCAATGACTGAAACCCGCAATCACCTCCGTTTCATCCTCAATAACGAGGATATCGTCCTCGACAGCCTCCCCGCGACCCGGACGCTGCTCGATTTCCTCCGCCTGGACAAGCGGCTGGTTGGCTCCAAGGAAGGCTGCGCCGAGGGCGATTGCGGGGCCTGCACGGTGCTGGTCGGGCGGCTCAGCGGCGACGAGCTGGTCTACGAATCGGTCAATGCCTGCATCTGCTTCGTGGGCTCTCTCGATGCGACGCATGTGGTGACGGTGGAGCATCTCTCCGCCGCCAACGGGCCGCTGCACCCCGTGCAGCAGGCGATGGTCGACCATCACGGCAGCCAATGCGGCTTCTGCACCCCGGGCATCGTGATGTCGCTCTATGGGCTCTGGATGACGGACGCCGATCCCACGACCGGCGCCATCGAGACGGCGCTGCAGGGGAACCTCTGCCGTTGCACCGGCTACACACCGATCATCAAGGCAGGCAAAGCCATCTCGGCCTATGGCGCGGTAGCGGCCGATCCGCTGGTGATGGAGCGGCAGTCGATCAAGGCGCGGCTCCTCGCGTTGCGCGACGGCAAGCGGGTCGAGCTCGGGGAGGGCAGGGACCGGCTGATCGTCCCGGCTTCGGCCGACGACCTGGCCGAAGTCTATGCAGCCAGCCCGACCGGCACTCTGGTGTCGGGCGCCACCGATGTCGGCCTCTGGGTCACCAAATTCATGCGCGACATCGGGCCGATGATCTTCATCGGCGAGGTGCCGCAATTGCACCGGATCGAGGAAACCGACGGCGCGCTGAAGCTCGGGGCAGGGGTGACCTACACCGAGGCCACCGGCGCCATCGTGAAGCGGTTCCCGCAGCTCGAAGAGCTCTGGATGCGGATCGGCGGCGCCCAGGTGCGCAACATGGGCACCATCGGCGCCAACATCGCCAACGGCTCGCCGATCGGCGACACCCCGCCGCCGCTGATGGCGCTCGGCGCCTCGATCACGCTCCGCAAAGGCGATGTCCGGCGCGAGGTGAAACTCGAGGATTTCTTCATCGCCTATGGCAAGCAGGACCGGCAGCCCGGCGAGTTCGTCGAGAGCGTGACCATCCCGTCATTGCCGGAGGGCGAGCAGTTCGCCTGCTACAAGATTTCGAAGCGCAAGGACGAGGATATTTCCTCGCTCTGCGGCGCCTTCCGGCTGCGCCTCGAGGGCGGCGCGGTTGCGTCCGTGACGATCGCCTTTGGCGGCATGGCGGCGACGCCAAAACGCGCCAAGGCGGTCGAGGCGGCGCTGCTGGGCAAGGCGTGGACGGTCGGCACGGTGGAAGCGGCACTGCCGGCTTTCGCCGAGGACTACCAGCCGCTCACCGACATGCGCGCTTCGGCCGAGTACCGGCTACTGGCAGCGCAGAACCTGCTGCGGCGGTTCTTCCTCGAAACGACAGGCGCCGGCGAGCGGCTGACGAGGGAGGTGGCGTAATGGGTTGTATACTGCGCCACCCCCACCCCCAGCCCCTCCCCTCAAGGGGGAGGGGAGCGTGCGGCTCCTGCGCCTCCCTCCCCCTTGAGGGGAGGGATCGAGGGTGGGGGTCCATCGGCGATCACGGAGGTCGCCCGTGAACAAGCAATCCCCCATCACCGCCTCGCCGCTCCACGTGTCCATCCCGCACGACTCCGCCAGCAAGCAGGTCGCCGGCCGGGCCGAGTATGTCGACGACCTGGTCGAGCCCGAGGGCACCCTGCACGCGTATCTCGGCCTCGCCACCCGCGCCCATGCCGAGATCGCCTCGATGAACCTCGACGCGGTGCGCAGCGCGCCCGGCGTCATCGGCGTGCTCACTGCCGTGGACATCCCGGCCGAGAACGACGTCAGCACGGTGCACAAGCACGACGAGCCGGTGTTCGCCTCGACCCACGTCGTCACCTGGGGCCAGCCGCTGTTCGCTGTGATCAGCGCCAACCGCGAGGCGGCGCGGCGGGCGGCCAAGCTGGTGAAGATCGAGTATCGCGACCTGCCGCATGTCACCGATGTGGACGCGGCGATCGCGGCCGGCGGCAAGCTCGTCACCGAGCCGCTGAAGCTCGAGCGGGGCGATGTGGACGCCGGCCTCGCTGCCTCCCCGCGCCGGGTCAAAGGCCGTGTGCGGATCGGCGGGCAGGAGCATTTCTACCTCGAAAGCCAGGCGGCGCTCGCCGTTCCCGGCGAGGACGACGAAGTCACCATCCACGCCTCGACCCAGCACCCGACCGAAATCCAGGTGATGGTGGCGCAGGTGCTCGGCATCCCGCATGCGGCGGTGACGGTGAACATGCGCCGCATGGGCGGCGGCTTCGGCGGCAAGGAAACGCAGGGCAACCTCTTCGCGGTGGTGGCGGCGGTTGCGGCCAAGAAGTTCAATAAGGCGGTGAAGATCCGCCCGGACCGCGACGACGATTTCCAGATCACCGGCAAGCGCCACGATTTCGCCGTCGACTACGATGTCGGCTACGACGACAGCGGCAAGATCCAGGCGGTGACCGCGACCTATGCGGCGCGCGCCGGCTACTCGGCCGACCTCTCGGGCCCGGTGACCGACCGGGCGCTGTTCCATGCCGACAACGCCTATTGGTACCCCGCAGTGCGGGTGAACTCGCTGCCGCTCTTCACCAACACGGTGTCGAACACCGCCTTCCGCGGCTTCGGCGGCCCGCAGGGGATCATCGCGGCGGAGCGCTGGATCGAGGACATCGCCTACGCGCTGGGCAAGGACCCGCTCGAGATCCGCAAGGCCAATTTCTACGGTACCGACACCGACAACGTGACCCCCTACCACCAGGTGGTGGAGGACAATGTCATCCACCGGGTCATCGATGACCTCGAGAAGAGCTCCGACTACCAGGCGCGCCGCGCCGCGATCCTGGCGTTCAACCAGACCAGCAGGGTGCTGAAGAAGGGCATCGCCATGGTGCCGGTGAAGTTCGGCATCTCGTTCACCGCCACCTGGCACAACCAGGCCGGCGCGCTGGTGCATGTCTATCGCGATGGTTCCATCCATTTGTCCCACGGTGGTACCGAGATGGGGCAGGGCCTCCACATCAAGGTGATGCAGGTGGTCGCCGACGCCTTCGGCGTGCCGGTCGATCGCGTGCAGATCACCGCCAGCAATACCGGCAAGGTGCCCAACACCTCGGCGACCGCGGCTTCGTCCGGCACCGATCTCAACGGCATGGCGGCGCTCGATGCTGCCAACCAGATCAAGGCGCGAATGGCGGCGCACGCGGCGTTCATCTACGAAGTCGAGCCCAAGGACGTGCAGTGGGAATTCGGCGGCATCCGAGCCGGCCAGCAGTTCGTGCCGTTCGACGAACTCGCCACATCGTGCTGGATGAACCGCGTCCAGCTCTCGGCCGCCGGCTTCTACAAGACGCCGAAAATCCATTGGGACCGCGCCAGCGGCCGCGGGCATCCGTTCTACTATTTCGCCTACGGCGCCGCGGCGTCCGAAGTGACCATCGACACCCTCACCGGCGAGTACCAGATCGACCGCTCGGACGTGCTCGAGGATGTCGGCCGCTCGCTCAATCCGGCGATCGATATCGGGCAGGTGGAAGGCGGCTTCATCCAGGGCGTCGGCTGGCTCACCACCGAGGAATTGTGGTGGGACGACAAGGGCCAGCTCCGCACCCACGCCCCCTCGACCTACAAGATCCCCCTCGCCTCCGATGTGCCGCGCATCTTCAACGTGCGGCTCGCGGACTGGAGCATCAACAAGGAGCCGGCGATCGGCCGTTCCAAGGCCGTCGGCGAGCCGCCGCTGGTGCTCGGCTATTCGGTGGTGGAGGCGCTGTCGATGGCCGTCGCCTCGGTGGCGGACTACAGGATCGCGCCGCAGCTCGACATGCCGGCAACGCCCGAGCGGGTGCTGATGGCGGTCGAGCGGATGCGGAAAGAAGTGGTGAAGACGTGAGGGCGGTGGCTGTGGACCCCCACCCCTGTCCCCTCCCCCACGGGGGGAGGGAGACCCTCCGCGTCCGTCCCCGTAACCACTCGCTCCGCGCAAGCGGCTCCATTGTCTCCCTCCCCCTCCTTGGGGGGAGGGGACAGGGGTGGGGGGCCATACGATGACCCTATCGGTGGCCACCCTCCGCGCCTTCCTCGCCACCCACCCCGCGGCCATCGTCGCCGAACTCACCGCCGTCCGCGGCTCTTCCCCCCGGGCCGCCGGCACCTTCATGCTGGTCTCGCCCGACGCCCAGATCGGCACCATCGGCGGCGGCGCCCTCGAATACATGGTCATCGACCGCGCCCGGCAGGTGCTGCGCAACGGCGAGCATGAGGACAGCCTCGATATCCCCCTCGGGCCCGAGATCGGCCAATGCTGCGGCGGCCGGGTGGATGTCTCGCTGAAGCGTCTCGCCCCGGCGATCGCCGCCAGCCTCATCGCGCGGCTCGAAGCCGAACTCGCCGCCCGGCCGCATGTCTACCTCTTCGGCTCGGGCCATGTCGGCCACGCGCTTGCGCTCGCACTGTCGGCACTGCCCCTCCGCGTCCACGTCGTCGACACGCGGCCCGACGAACTCACCAACCTGCCCGAAAACATCGAGACCCACGCCGTGGCGATGCCCGAGGCCGTGGTCCGCGGCGCGCCCGGTGGCAGCAGCTTCGTCATCCTCACCCACGACCACGCGCTCGATTTCCTCATCGCCGCCGAGGCGCTGCAGCGCACCGATGCGCCCTATGTGGGCATGGTCGGCTCGAAGACGAAAAAGGCCCGCTTCCGCAGCTGGTACCTCTCCGAAGGCTACCCCGCCGCCGCGCTCGACAGGCTCGTCCTCCCCATCGGCGGCAAGGCGTTCCCCGGTGGAATCGGGGACAAGCGGCCCGAGGTCATCGCGGCGCTGGCGGCGGCGGAGATTTTGGTCCACATTGGCGGCCGGGAAGTCACTGCACTGCGTGCGCGGCCGGTTACGACACAGTCGGGAGCCGTTGTTGGAGACTAGCCTCACCCCTCGCCTCGAGCTCGCCGGCATCACCAAGCGCTTCCCCGGCGTCCTGGCGAACGACAATGTCAGCTTCGCGGTCAAGCCGGGCGAAATCCACGCGCTGCTCGGCGAGAACGGGGCGGGCAAGTCCACCCTCGTCAAGATGATCTACGGCATTATG
>NZ_JAQGJL010000182.1 GCF_028290645.1 Devosia sp.
GGACAGGGGTGGGGGTCAGCGCGCTCCGGGGCCGCGGCATGACTCAGACAATCACTGTCCAGATCAGCCCTGCAGATCAGGCTCGTAACCCCTATTTCTACATCCCTTTCCCGGTCCCCGCCGGGACGACGCGGATAGATGTCGCCCTCGCTTATTCCAAGGCGGAGGACTGCGTCATCGACCTGGGCATGTTCGATCCGCGGGTGACGGCCTATCCATCGGAGGAAGGCTTTCGCGGGTGGTCGGGCGGGTTTCGGGATCGGTTCTTCGTGGCCACCGACGATGCGACGCCGGGTTACGTACACGGACCGATCCAGGCGGGCGAATGGAACGTCATTCTGGGGCTCTACAAGGTGCCGCCGCAGGGGGCCGAGGTGACGGTTACCGTCGATCTCGACAGCGCGGAGCGGGCCACCAATCCGCCGCCGGCGCGGACGTTTCCGGTGCGAGCGGGCGCGGGGTGGTATCGGGGGGACCTCCATTGCCACACGTTCCATTCGGATGCGGCGGGTTCGCCTGAAACGCTGCATGCGGCGGCTAGGCAGGCGGGGCTCGATTTCCTGGCCATTGCCGACCACAACACGATCACTCAGCGGCGCTATTTCCATGCCGCGTCGTCGCCGGACCTGGTGTTCGTGCGGGGGATGGAGGTGACGACGGCAGTCGGGCACGCCAATGTCTACGGCGTCGACGACTGGGTCGATTTCCGGATGACCAAAACTTCGGACGCGCATGTCCTCGCGGGCATCGTGCATCGGAAGGGCGGGCTCCTGTCGATCAACCACGACAAGCCGACCATTCCCTGGGACTACGAGTTTCCGGCGGCCGACTGCCAGGAGGTGTGGCAATCGACATGGATGGCATGGAACTGGGTGTCGCTGGGACGGTGGCAGGAGCGGCTGGCGCGGGGCCTGAGGATTTCGGCGATCGGCGGGAGCGACTTCCACCAGCCGGCGGAGTTGCAGCCCGAGGGGCCGCTGGTGCTGGCGCGTCCGACCACGGTGCTGTGGCTCGATGAATTGAGCGAAGAAGCGGTGCTGGCGGCGATGAAGGCCGGGCGCGGGTATGTGACCGAGGGGCCCGGGGGGCCGCATCTCGAGATCAACGTCAACGGGGAGCCGATGGGCTCGGCTGTGACGAAGCCACTCGATTGCCGGGCGATCGTGCGCGGCGCCAAGGGCGATGTGCTGGCCTGGATCGACGGGCGCGGCACGATCATCGAACAGGAGATCGACGCCGACGACTGGCGCGGCGAGCTGGCGCTGCTCGATGGCGCGGAGACGTTCGTGCGCGCCGAGATCATCGCCAAGGCCAGCAGGCAGCGGCTGGTCAAGGAATTCACTGTGGCGGCGACCGAGCGCGGCGAGCTGCCGTGGCAGCTCAAGGGCTCGCATCTCACCGACGAGCCGATCCGGCGCGCCATTTCCAATCCAATCTACATCGATCAGGACTGACCTATGCTTATCGGCAATGCCCCGTGTTCGTGGGGCATCAACTATCCAACCGGCAATGATTTCACCTGGCAGGAGTATCTCGACCAGGTGGCGGCGTCCGGCTACCGCGGCACCGAGCTCGGGCCCTTCGGGTTCCTCCCCAAGGACAAGAGCGTGCTTGGGCCGGAACTGGCGAAGCGCGGGCTGACGCTGATCGGGGCGACGCACGTGCATACGTTAGGCGACCGCGCTTCGGCGCCGGTGCTGATGGCGACGCTGCGGGAGCTGGCACCGCTGCTGAAGGACCTCGGGGCCGAGCATCTGGTCATCATGGACGAGAGCAACTGGTATCCGGCCGGGCAAGAAGGCGTGCTCGACCGCGAGGGCTGGAACGGGCTGACCGCCACGGTGCGCGAGGCGCAGGCGGTGATCGAGGGCGAGTTTGGACTGAAGGCGAGCTTCCACCCGCATATCGGCACGGCAGTCGAGTTCGAGCGGCAGATCGACCGGCTGCTCGAGGAGACCGAAATCGATCTCTGCTTCGATACCGGGCACCACGCGTTCTGGGGCCAGGATCCGCTCGCGTACATGGAGAAGGTGTGGGGGCGGATCGCCTACATGCACCTTAAGAACGTCGACGCGGTGGTGCGGCAGCGCGTGCTCGACGGGAAGCTGTCGGTGGCGGATTCGTATGGCGAGGGGGTGATGGCCCCCCTTCCCGATGGCGCGGTCGATATCCAGGCGGTGATGCGGTTTCTTGCGGCCAAGGGGTTCGATGGGCCGATCGTGGTCGAGCAGGACATTGCGGAGCAGGCGGCGGAGACGCCGCTGCAGCTGGCCAAGCGCAACTTCGTCTACATGCAGGCGATCGCGTGATGGGTGACAGGATCAAAGTCGGCTTCATCGGCCTCGGCGAAGTCGCGCAGCTGATGCATCTGCCGCTTCTGGCGGACGACCAGCGCTTCGAAATCGCGGCGGTGACGGATGTGTCGCCGAGCCTCGTCGCGCATGTGGCAGAGCGGTATGGGGTCAGGACCCGGCATGCTTCGGCCGACGCGCTGATCGCCGATCCGGGGCTCGATGCGGTGTTCATCCTGACCCCGGATCACCTGCATGCGCCGCTGCTGGAGCAGGCGATCCAGGCGGGAAAGCACGTGTTCATCGAGAAGCCGGCGGCGCTCACGGCGGCGGAACTGCGGCCGCTGATCGAACTCGACAAGGCCAACTCGAAGATCGTGTTCGTCGGCTACATGCGGCGGTTCGCACCGGCGTTCACCGAGCTGAAGAAGCGGCTGCCCGCGCGGAAGGAAATCCGGCATGTGCGGATCCGCGACCTGATCCGCGAGAGCCAGTTCTTCGTCGACCAGAGCCGCAACATCTTCCGGCCGGACGATGTGCCGGCGGAAGTGATCGCGGATGGGCGGTCCAAGACGCAGGCGTTGCTGAAATCGGTGATGGGTGAGGCGGCGCCGGACCAGTTGCGGGCATACCAGGTGCTGACCGGGCTCTCGTCGCACAGTTTCTCGGCGATGCGGGAGCTGTTCGGGGCACCGAACTCGGTCGCCGCGGCACGGCAGCATCGGGGCGAGAATGTCCTCGTGATGTTCGACTACGGGACCTTCACGGCGCTCTACGAGGCGGTGATCCACGATGTGGCGCGGTTCGATGCGGGGATCGAGGTGCTGACCATGAACCAGCATTTCAGGATCAACTACGACACGCCGTATGTGCGGAACCTTCCCACCCGGCTCGAGATCACGACTTCGGATCTGCACTCGACCGGCACCGAAATCATCGGACCGTTCTACGAGGATGCTTTCCGGGTCGAGCTGGCTGCGTTCCATCACTCCGTCACGACTGGGGAAAAGCCGAAGACGTTGCTGACGGATTCGCTCGCCGACCTCGAATTGTTCGCGGAAGTCGGGCGGCACTTTCTGCTGCAAGGACAATCCAGGTAACCGCCGGAACGGCCGGAAATCCGGGGGTATCGATGTCATCTGACTGTCACTGGAGTGCGCTTTAAGCGGGCGAAAGCCTCGCAGAACGAACGAGACGCGAGACTGTCACAATGGAATTTTCGTTCCATTTTTCGCTTGCCAGCGGGCGGACCAAAGCTAGTCTGGTCCCGAAGGTCGGCATCAGATTGACCTGCCTCCCGGGGATCATCCCGCGAGGCGAACGTAAGGGAGACAAACGATGAAACGTCGTGCGTTCATGCTTTCGGTCGGTGGCGTTGCCGCCGGCATGGTGCTGCTGCCGCGTCTGGCGCTTGCCGAGGCCGGCAAGATCGACTGGTACACGGGCTCGGACCAGAACATCCTCGATTTCTGGACCAACATCGTGAAGCCGAAGTTCGAGGCTGCGAACCCGGGGATCACGCTGAACCTCGTCGACGGTGGCGACAATGCGGGCCTGCAGTCGATCGCCGAGCGCGCCGTCGCCGCGATGCAGACCAAAACCGATCCGCAGGCCGACTATTTCGAGACCTTCGACCCGCGTCTGCCGGCCGGTGGGATCGAGGCTGGCCTCTGGGTCAACATGAAGGAAGCCGGGCTCTCGAACTATTCGAAGGTCAACCCGCTGGCCTTCGACGGCGATTACTCCCTGCCCTACCGCGGCAGCCAGGTGCTGCTCGCCTACGACACGACCAAGCTCGCTCCGGCCGATGCGCCGAAGACGTTTGCCGACCTCGTTGCCTGGATCAAGGCGAACCCCGGCCAGTTCATCTACAACCGGCCCGACAAGGGCGGTTCGGGTGGCAATTTCGTGCGTCGCGCGATCTACGAGGCCAATGGCCGCGACGTGAACGTGTTCAAGATCGACAACTATACCCAGGCATTCGGTGACGAGACGCTGGGCAAGGGCTGGGAGGTTCTCAAGGACCTTGCGGGCTCGCTGTTCGACAACGGCGCCTACACCTCGGGCAACACGCAGTCGATCCAGCTGCTGTCGCAGGGCGCCGTGACGATGATCCCGGCCTGGTCGGACCAGGCCATCCAGGCGATCAACACCGGCGTGCTGCCGGAGACCACCGGCCTCGTGCAGCTGACCGACCTCGGGCTTCCGGGCGGCTTCTCGCGCAGCACGTTGCTCTCTAACGGCGTCAACAAGGACGCCTCGCTCAAGCTCGCGGACTTCATCCTCACCGAGGAAATCCAGTCGGCGGTGCTGACCGAACTCGGCGGCTTCCCGGGCGTGTCGTGGGACTACATCTCGGCGGACCTGCGCGAGAAGTTCAAGGACGTCATCCCGACCACCATCCCGGTCTTCCCGGGCGGCGACTGGGAGAAGGCGATCAACGACGGCTGGTATCGCAACGTGGCCCCCAACGTGGACCGCAACGCGTGACGACCACGCCGGCGATCGACATCGTCGGAACGAAAAAGAGCGGGAGGCCAATCGGCCTCCTGCTCGTTGCTGCGCCGGTGCTGCTGGTGTGCTGGATGGTCATCTGGCCCATCATTTCGGCGATCGCGCGCACGGTCTGGCTGCCCAACGAGGGCAGTGGACGGAGCTTCTCGCTCGAGACCTACGCCTTCTTTTTCTCCGACCAGTACAGCATAAACAACCTGACGGTGACGCTATGGACCACGGGGGTGACGGCGCTGCTGCTGCTGCTCATCTGCCTGCCCATCGCGCTCTACCTGCGCTTCGCCAAGGGGCGGCTTGCCGCCTATGTGCAGGGGCTGGCGATCTTTCCGATGTTCGTGCCGTCGATCATCCTGAGTTATGCGGTGATCCGCGTGCTTGGGCCGAACGGCACCGTGGACCTGCTGCTCAATTCCGTCGGGCTGCCGCATATCCGCTCGCCCTATCTCACGCCGTGGGGGCCGGTGATCGGGCTGGTGTGGGACAATATTCCGCTGACCGTGCTGATCCTGCTCTCGGGGCTGGGGAACGTTTCGAACCAGTCGATCGAGGCGGCGCGCGATGTCGGCGCCGGGCGCTTCGCGCTGTTGTGGCACATCATCCTGCCGCGGATTTCGAACTCGATCCTCGTGGCGGTGAGTTTTACCGTGCTCGGGATCTTCTCGGCGTTCACCCTGCCCTACGTGCTGGGCCCGGCGGCGCCGGAGATGATGGGGCCGTTCATGCAGCGCACCTTCCGCGACCTGAACGATCCGACCAACGCCATCACCCAGGCGGTGATCGCCTTCGCGTTCTGCATTGTGTTCGGGCTGTTCTATGTCCGCTCCGTTGCCAAGAACCGGGCGCCCTGACATGGCGCGTGCCCTGACCGAGCGACGGATCGACTGGACCGGCATCTTCTTTGCCGTGGCGCTGACGCTGGTCATCGTCTTCCCGCTGCTGGTGGTGGGCACCTGGGCCTTCACCAATGTGTGGCGCTACCCTTCGGTGATCCCGCAGGAATTCGGGCTGAAGTTCTGGTACCAGACGCTGGCGCGGGCCGACGTTTGGAGCGCCATCACGATGAGCCTCAGCCTCGCGACGATGGTGACACTGCTCTCGGCCATCATCTGCCTGCCGGCAGCCTATGCCTTTGCGCGGATGGACTTTCCGGGGCGGAACATCCTGTTCTTCTCGTTCCTCGCCGGGCACGCGTTTCCGAAGTTCGGCCTGCTGGTGGCGATCGCCGGCATCTTCCTCAGCCTAAACCTGATCGGGACGTTCTGGGGCGTGGTGCTGATCCAGCTGGTGGGGACGCTGCTGTTCATGATCTGGATCCCGGTCGCGGCGTTCCAGTCGGTCGACCGGCGGATGGAGGAAGCGGCGCGCGACGTGGGTGCGGGGCCGTTCCGGGTGTTCTGGTCGATCACGCTGCCACAGGCGGGGCCGACCATTGCGGCGGCGGTGCTCCTGAGCTTTGTCGGCACGTTCTACGAGACCGAGGGCGCGTGGCTGATCGGCGCGCCGCAGATCAGGACGCTGCCCGTGCTGATGATCAGCTTCATCAACAACCAGCCGGTGATCCAGTATGGCGCGGTGCTTTCCGTGCTGCTGTGGATCCCGAGCTTCATTGCGCTGCTGTTCGCACGCCGCGTCATCAGTTCGGGCAGCTTTGCCCGCGGTTTTGGCGCCTAGAGAGGTTTCTGCCCCGCATGTCCGTGCTCGACATCAAGAACGTGACCAAGAGCTTTTCGACCACCAAGGCGGTGGACGACTTCACTCTGACGGTCGGGGATGGCGAGCTGGTGTGCCTGCTCGGGCCGTCTGGGTCAGGGAAATCGACGCTGCTGCGGATGATCGGCGGGTTCGAGACGCCGACCTCGGGTGTCATCACCATCGACGGCGAGGATGTGACGCGCGTGCCGCCGGAGAAGCGGCCGACGGGGATGGTGTTCCAGAGCCACGCGCTGTGGACGCATATGAACGTGTTCAAGAACCTGGCGTTCGGGCTGAAGCTCCGCGGGCTGCCGGCCGATGAGATCAAGCGGCGGGTCGAGGCGGTGCTGGAACTGGTGGGCCTCGGCGGTTACGGACACCGGCAGACGACGCAGCTTTCGGGCGGGCAGCAGCAGCGCGTGGCGCTGGCGCGCTCGCTGGTGCTGGAGCCGAAGATTTTGCTGCTGGACGAGCCGTTCGCCAGCCTCGACCAGCACCTGCGCGAGCGGCTGCGCGAGGAAGTGCGCGATATCCAGCAGCGGCTGAAGATCACGACGCTGTTCGTGACGCATGGGCAGGATGAAGCGCTGGCCCTGGCCGACCGGATCGTGGTGATGCGCGACGGGCGGACCGAGCAGGCAGCGCGGCCGGACGTGGTCTATCGTGAACCGGCAACGCCGTTCGTCGCGGGGTTCATCGGGACGATGAACCTGGTGGACGGGACGGTTGCCAACGGCAGGTTCGCGCATTCGGGTTTTACCGTGCCGCTGCCGGTCGGCGACGGTGCGGCGACGCTGGCGGTGCGGCCGGAGGCGCTGGAGATCGTGCCGGCCAGCGGCGCCGGGATGGCGAAGATCCATCGGGTCACCGACTACGGCACGCATGCGATTGTCGATATCGAATTGCCCGGCGGGGTGCGGCTCAAGTCGATGACGAGGGAGGCGCGGGACTGGTCCGCGGGCCAGTCGATCGACCTGAAGCCGCGCGCCTTTGCCGCCTATCGCGACAATGCGGCGATCCACCGGAGCAACTGACCTTCCATGACTGACGCGATCTCGGTGACCCGTGATGGTTACCGCACGTTCTTCAAGTGGCACCGCGGCCGGCGGATGGCCAGCGATCCGGTGTTCACGGGACGGCGCATTATCGAGGGGATGAAGCTGGGGGCCAGCGTCGAGGTGGACCTGGTGATCCATGCGGACGACGGAATGGCGGTGCTGCACAACCTGTTGCTGGAACGCGAGACGACCGGCAGCGGGCTGGTGCGCGAGACGCCGGCCGAGGTGCTGCGGGGGCTGCACCTGAGGGACAATGACGGGCAGCAGATCGAGGACAAGGTGATGCTGCTCGAGGATCTCGCGGCGCTGATTGCGCGGGACGGGGCGCATCCCGAGGGGCTGCTGCAGCTCGACTACAAGGAGGATGCAGCGGCGCTCAATCCGCGGGTGATCGCGAATTTCGCAGAGGCGCTGGGACCGGTGGCACGGCATTTCATCCTGTCGTCAGGGGATGCGGAGTCGGTGGCGCAGCTGTCGGAGAACGTGCCGGGGCTTCGCATCGGGTATGACCCCTGCCACAAGGGCGCGCTGGAGCGGTTGATGGCGACGCGGGACTATGCGGGGTTCGTCGCCGATGCGGTGGCGGCCTCGCCGAAGTCGGAGCTCGATTATCTCGAGTATCGGCTGGTGCTGGAGGCAGATCGGGACGGGTTTGATATCATTGGGGCGTTTCATCGGGCCGGGAAGCGGATCGACGCATATACGGTGAAGCGGGCGGATGATGAGGGGCTGGCGGTGGTGCGGCGGCTGCTGGAGTTGCGGGTGGATCAGATCACGACGGATGATCCGGAGGGGCTGGCGGCTCGGTTGGGATAAACTCGATCTCTCGTCATCTCTCCCCTTGCGGGAGAGAAAGCGATTTCTTGGGCTTAGCGTTTGCTAAGTCCTAGAAATCGCAAGAGAGGGGTCATGGGAGGCAGGGTGGCTCCGCGCCCCCTCTCTTGCGAAATCTAAGGCTTAGCCAAACGGCTAAACCTAAGATTTCGCTTTCTCCCCCGCCAAGGGGGAGATGGGGCCGGTGGGTTGTCTGACATAGTGACAACCCCCGCATCACCCGCTACCCCTTATGCCCTCACCGGAATCCACCTCATGACCACGCACCGCTTCGTCCCCACCGAATGGCACAATGTCCTCGGCACCCTCCCCCCTGCCCTGACCGTCGCG
>NZ_JAQGJL010000203.1 GCF_028290645.1 Devosia sp.
CGAGCCGAGGAAGTTCGGGACCGCCCTGGCGGAGCGATTCCAGACGAAACAGTGGAACCCCGCGGCCCGCAGCCCCGCCGCGGCGCTGGCGCCGATGATGCCGAGCCCGATGATGCCGACGTTCTTACGTAATTTGCGACGCATGTGGTGAGGCAGGGACCATTGCGTCGCCGCGCCGGGGAAGCAATGCTGAAGCGCGGGGGCGGGGCGGCGCCGGTGAATCCGCTTGCCTCACGCCTACCTTGCCCGCACGGTGCCGGCCCGAAACTTCTTCCACGCGCGACGAGGCGAGCCTGCTGACTCGGGTTGGGCGCGGCGGTCCTTTCACACCGCCGCTGCACGCTTATGAATCTCGTCGCTCGCACCCCTCGGATCGAACCGCTCGAAGCGCGCATCGCTCCGGCGTTTGCCGCCGTCATCGATCTCGCGAGCCTTCCGGCAGCGCAGGCCGTGGCGATCACGAGCGCTCAGGCGAACGATGATTTCGGCGGCTCGGTGAGCGACGCGGGCGACATCAATGGCGACCACATCGACGATTTCGTCATCGGCGCCTTCACCGCCAATGCGGACAGCTCAGGTGCGAGCTATATTGTCTTCGGCCAAGCCGGCGGGCTGAGCCCGTCGATCAGCCTTGGGTCACTCGACGGGACCAACGGCTTCCGGATCAATGGCGAGCCCGGGGAGGAATTCTCGGGCGTCTCGGTCAGCGCGGCCGGCGACGTGAATGGCGATGGCATCGGGGACCTGATCATCGGGGCGAGCCAGGCCGATGCGAACGGCACCGATTCCGGCGCTGCCTACGTCCTCTTCGGCCACGGCGGAAACTTCTTTTCCCCGATGAGCCTCTCCTCGCTCATCGGGCAGACGGGCTTCAAGATTATCGGGGAGGCGGCCATGAACAACCTCGGCGCATCGGTCAGCGGCGCCGGCGATGTGAATGGCGACGGCTTCGACGACGTGATCGTCGGCGCGGCCGGCAATGCCAACACCGCGGGGGCGGCCTATGTGATCTATGGCAAACCGGGTGCGTTCAGCTCGCCCATCAATCCCGCGAACCTCAACGGTCTCGATGGCGTCAAGATCTTCGGTGCCGGGGTGAACGCCCGGCTCGGTGCGTCGGTCAGCGGAGCGGGCGATGTGAATGGGGACGGCCTGGCGGACATGGTGATCGGTGCGCCGGGGTTGTCGCCGAACGTCCTGGGCTCGGGCGGCGCTTACGTGGTCTTTGGCCGGGCGGGTGGCTTCAATTCGCCGCTGAATCTTTCAAACTACATCTCGGGCAACAACGGCTTCGTGTACTTTGGAGTCAGCCCCTCCGCGTTCACCGGCAGCACCGTGGGCTCCGCCGGCGACGTCAATGGGGACGGCTATGCCGACCTCTTCATCGGCGCGAGTGGCGATAACGCGGGCGGCGCGGCTTCCGGCGCCGCCTTTGTCGTCTACGGACATGGCGGGACATTCGCCAGCCCGTTCCAGTTGAGTCCTTTCGATACGGCGCATGGCTTCCAAATCATCGGCGCGGCGCCGAACGATCGCGTGGCCACGACCCTGCATACCTTGGGCGATTTCAATGCCGACGGCTTCCCCGATTTAGTCCTCGGCTCCGACCATGGCGGCCCGAACGGCACGGGGGTCGCCTATGTCGTCTTCGGCCGCGCCGGCGGCTTCGAGACCCTCTCACTGTCGGGCCTCGATGGCACGAACGGATTCAAGGTCATCGGCACCAGCGGGCTCCTGTCAGCCAATATCAGCGTGAGCACCGCAGGCGATCCCAATGCCGATGGGTTTGCCGACCTGCTCCTCGGCTCGCCCGTGACGGGCGCCGCCTTTGTGCTCTACGGCTCGAGCGGCGGCAACACGGTGAAAATCGGCCCCACCCACAAGACCGCCACCTTCACCGACGTGGACGGCGACCTGGTCACGATCAGGACGACCAAAGGGCCGCTGACCGCGAATGAATTCACCCTGACCGGCGTCAACACCCTCGGCGGGGCCACGCTGCGCTTGATCGATTTCCAGGGCCATTCCGAGCTGAACGGCACCAGCCTCTCGATCACCGCAAGACCGCAGATCATCGGCGGAGTCCGGCACGGCGATGGTCTCGTCAACATCGGCGAGCTGGACGCCAGCGGCCTCGCCCTCGGCAACGTCGGCATCGGCGGCGACCTCGGACAGTTTCACCTCGGCTCCGGCACGACCGTCGCCGCGGCCAGGATGTTCGTGCTCAATTCCCTCGGCCTCGCCGGTCTCAGCACCCAGGGCGGAGCGAACGCCAGCCTCACGAGCACGTTCGCCGGCACCCTCCCGGTTTTCATCGTGAAAACCAGCGTCGACGGCGTCGTCGTCGGCGGCGGGAAGCTGGGGATTGTGCGCATCGGCGGCAATCTCACGGACTCGCAATTCGTCCTCTCCGGCGTGGCGAACCCGAAAACCGCCGCGGCCGCGAACGTCTTGAAACTGCTCACCGTCGGCGCGAACTTCGAGCACAGCCGCGTCCTCGCCGGCTTCAGCGCCTTCGGCGGAAATCCCCATGTGCAGATCGGCACCATCAGGATCGGCGGGAATTGGGTCGCGAGCACGGTCGTCGCCGGCATCAGCGCGGACGCCGACGGATTCTACGGCACGGCGGACGACAGCGTCCTGCCCGGCGGGGGGACGGTCGCCTCCCGCATCGCCAGCATCGTCATCAAGGGCCAGGCGCTCGGGACCTTCGCACCCGGTGGGCACTTCGCCATCACCGCGCAGCAGATCGGCGCGGTGACCATCGGCCAGACGAGGCTCCCGCTGCAAAAGCTGGCCAAGGATCACTTCCTAGCCCTCGGCTCCACCGGCGACTTTTTCCTCAACGAAGTCTGAACCGGCGCGAAGCCTCGCCCTCTCCCCTTCGCTCGGGTTGCGAGTCCTGAGAAAAATCGGGACGGACTTGGGCGAGCGATTCCAGTCGAAGCAATGGAACCCCGACGCGCCGCGGCGCTGGCGCCAATGATGCCGAGCCCGATGATGCCAATGTTCTTACGTAATTAGCGACGCACGTGGTGAGGCAGCGACCGTTGCGCGGCGGAAGCGGGGAAGCAATGCCGAAGCGCAGGGGGCGCGGAAGGACCCCACGGGGACCCGACGCCCCCACCGGCCGCGAGCTTTGACGGCCAATTAAAGGGCGAGGCTCACGAACGAGAGCCGGTTCAGAGCCGGGCGGAAGCGTCGTGAGAAAGTACGGAATATACTTTGACGGCCCCTCAGCCCGTCAGATACACAGAAAGTCAACGGTAGGCGGAAATTTCGTGCAAGTAGGCCGTGGATCTAACCTGAAAATTGCCTTAATGAAACCAACGCTCCGTGCTTTTGCGGCCATTCTGCTCAGCTCGTTACTCCTTGCGGGATGCTCCACCCCGACCTTGGTGCAAGTTGCACGACGCGGCCAGACAGACGGGCGCCGGAATGTGAAAGACGATGTTCGATTCAAATATACCGTGAGAGACATCGACGTACTTAACTTCACCGACGAGGTGAAGCGAAAGTTGGCGAACCGCGCGAGCATTCACATGGGAGTGCGATTCGGCTCCAGCGGGACGCAGGCGACCTTGGGGACGCTGGCCGGCGCGGCCAAAACTCTCGGCTGGTCCACCGGTACCGCCAGTGGGTTTGGGCTGGGCGCGGCTTATATCTTTGGCTTGGGTCAACTCTTTGATTCAAAAGGGCAAGCTCAAGCGTACGAACAGGCATTCACCGCCATTCAAGCAGCCGAAGCCAGCTACTATTTCCATCAACTCGGGATGGGATTCAAAACGGTCGACGGCCGAAAGACCGTCGATTTGAGCCGCGCGACCAGCCGGGGCGATATTCCGTCCACCCTCGTGTTAACGCCGGATGGGGAGACGCTGTACTATCGAGTGAGCAAAATCCTCAAAGTGCTCAACGATACCCTGGCCACGAGGATACCCGACTTGCAGGATCTCAAGGATGCTCAGGGCGAATCCAGCGGCGTGGGTGCTCCGGCGAAGCCTGTAGAGGCGCCCCCCGCCCGTCCTGAACCGTGAGCCTCTATCGGCCCATCGGTCGCCGGAGGGCAACCTTTGGGCAAAGTCCGCTTTCTACTGCACCTGCGACGCGAACGTCCCATCGGCCAGCCGCGTTTTGAGCACGTCGCCTGCCGCCACTTCGGAGACTGAACGGACAAGACTGCCATCCCGGCGCTGCACCACCGCGTAACCGCGGCGCAGGATCGTTTCGGGCGAAAGGAGCCGCAGCTTTTCCATCGCCGCCGCCAGGCGGTGCCGCCGCTCGGCGAGGGTGTGGGCATAGGCTTGATGCAGACGCGGGCCAACGGTGGCGAGGCGCTGCCTGCGGAAGAGGAGTTGCTGGTC
>NZ_JAQGJL010000285.1 GCF_028290645.1 Devosia sp.
GCTTGGTGGCCGTCACGTCCGTTACTGCACCAACGAACTCGATGCTCGATGCGCCGGTTACCGCGCGTGCGACCGCATGGACGTGCTTCACAGTGCCATCCGGCAGCAGCAGCCGGTGCTTGACTTCGAATCCCGTCATATTGCGGGCTGCGCGCTCTACCGCGTTCCGCACGTAGCGCACGTCGTCCGGATGTGTGTTCCGGTACACGATGTCGAGGGTCGGATGCACCGCCGGATCGAGCTGGAAGATGCGGTAGGTTTCCTCCGACCAGACGATATCGCCGGTCGAGAAATTCAGCCCGAAGCTGCCGGTGTGGCTCAGGTTCTGCGCTTCCGTAAGATAGGCCTCGCTGCGGGTCAGGGCTTCCTCGGCGTGCTTGCGCTCCGTGATGTCGTTGTTGGTCTCGAGAATGGCTACCGGATTGCCGCTATCGTCCCGTTGCAGCGACCAGCGGCTTGCGACCACCAGCCGCCGCCCGCGGCGCGTCGTGTGAACGACTTCGCCCTCCCAGCGTCCGGTGCGAAGTAACTCGGCATTGATGGCCTCGAGCGGTTGCTGAAACACCGTCTGCATCAATTCGTGGGAAGTCCTTCCGAGCGCCTCGGCCCCGCTCCATTCGTATAAATTCTCGGCGCCGCTGTTCCAGTAGGTGATGCGGTCCTTCATATCCCGCGCGAAGATCGTGTCGTGGGTGAGGTCGAGAAGGCGGGCCCGGTCCTCCGCCGTGGCAGTGGCGGTCCGGTTCTTCTGGGCGAGAAACGATACGGCAATAATCGCAGCAAGGCTGACGAGGAGTCGCACCAAGGCATCGCTCGGGGGTTCCGCCGCGTGTTGCCACAGGTAGCTCATGATGGCGATGGCGACGCATCCGACCGACACAAGCAACACGCCGCGCGACCGCAGAAAACTCACCGACAGCAGCACCACGATGACGTAGAGCGAGGCCACCGCGTCGGTCAGGGGGGTAAAGGTGTCGGCGACGAAGATCGCTGCCGCCACCAGCCCGGTAAAAACCGGGATCGCGGACGAGCCAACCGATGCCAGCGCCGACCTTTCCGGGACCATCGCCTAGGCGCTCCCTTCCGTATCCTGTGCCGAGCCAAAGTATACTACCGCCTCGCCCCGGTGGCGAGCAGCACCCCGGCCAGTAACCTCGAGCCGCCTCATGCGGCACCTCCCTTGACCCCGAGGTCCGACGTGCCGGCGACCTCGGAGCGCTTTGGGAAGAACCGGGCGCGGAGCGACTTGCCCAGTGTGCCAACCCGGTCGAGCTCCACGAAGATCACCGGCGTGATGAACAGCGTCAGCAACTGCGAGAACACCAGGCCGCCCACGACGACGATGCCGAGTGGCTGCCGGAGTTCGGCGCTCGCACCGGTCCCCAGCGCGATCGGCAACGCGCCGAAGATCGCGCACAGCGTCGTCATCATGATCGGGCGAAACCGCCGCGTCGCCGCCTGTCGAATGGCGTCTGCCGCGGCGAGGTTCTCTTCCCGCTTCAGAACCAGCGCGACATCGACCATCATGATCCCATTCTTCATGACGATGCCGATCAGCATGAAGATGCCGATGATGGCGATGACCGAGAGCTGCGTCCCGGTGATGACCAGCGCGAGCAGCGCGCCGAGGGCTGCGGCAGGCAGGCCGGACAGGATGGTCAGCGGCTGGATGAAGCTTTCGTACAGCACGCCCAGAACGATGAAGATGGCGAGGACTGCGGCGCCGATCAGCATCGGCTGGCTGGCCATCGTGGTGGCGAACACCTGCGCCGCGCCGTTGTAGGTGGTGAACACGCTGGAGGGCAGGCCGATCTCCGTCTTGATCTGGTCGATCCGGGCAAAGACCTGGCCGAGGCCCACGCCGTTCGGCACGTTGAACGAGATGTTGGAGGAAACGAACTGCCCCGTCTGGTTGACCGCGACGGCCCCGATCCCATTGCTGACGGTGGCCACGCTGGAGAGCGGAACCTGCGTTCCCGAACTCGTCGGCACCATGACGGTCGAGAGCAACTGGCCGGCGTCGGGCAGGGTAGGATCATTCTCGAGATAGACGTTCGTGCTGTTCCCGGCGGTCTGGATCGTGGTCACGATCACCGAGCCGAAGCCCGCCTGAATGGCCGTCAGGATATCCGTCGTCGTGACATCGAGTGCCGCGCTGGCGTCGCGGTTGACGACCACGTTGGCCTCGAGCGCCGTGGTCTGGGCGTCCGGCGTCACCTGCGCGAAATTCTGCGTGTCGGCGGTCATCGCCTGCAGGATGCGGTTGGTCCACAGCGGCAGCACGCTCGGGTCGAGCGCCTCGACCACGAGCTGGTAGGTTCCCGAACCCGTATTGCCAAGGCGCAGGCTCTGGACCGGCAGGATGGTCGCCGTTATTCCCGGCACCCTCGCGAGCGCTGCCCGAAGCTGGGCGAGGGTCTGCGCCATTGGCGGGCGGGTGTTCTTCGGCGTCAGCTGGATCGAGAGCTGGCCGGTATTGAGCGAGTTGTTGGAAACCTGCGACGCCACATGCGCCACCGCGGGGTTGGCGCGCACTGCGGCCAGCGCTTCCGCCTGGAGGCTCGCCATCACCTGATAGGACGCATCCGTCCGCGCCGTCAGGTTGATCTGTACTTGGCCGGTATCTTCCTGCGGCAGGAAGGTCGTCGGAATCTGCCCCATCAGCCAGCCAGACGCGACCACCGATCCGAGGAAGATCAGCACGATCAGCCATTTGTGCCTCAGGCACCAGCCGATGCTGCGATCGTAGCCCCCGAGAATCCGGCGAAACGCCCCGTCGAACAGGCCGGCCGGGCTCCTCTTCGATGGCGGCTTGAGCGATGAGCCGGGCAGCCGCGCGGCCATCATCGGCGTCACCGTCAGCGAGACCAGCGCGGACAGCGCGATGGAGAGCGATACGACCACGCCGAACTCGTTGAACAGCCGGCCGACCACGCCGCCCATCAGCAGGATGGGGATGAACACCGCGATCAGGGAGAGCGACATGGACACGATGGTCCCGGCGACCTCGCGGCTGCCGATCAGCGCCGCCTCCATCGGGCGCTTGCCCTCCTCGATATGGCGGATGACGTTTTCGACCACGACGATGGCGTCATCGACCACCAGCCCGACCGACAGCGTGATGGCGAGGAGCGACAGGTTGTCGATGCTGAAGCCCAGGACGTACATGCCCGAGAGCGCGCCGATCAGCGACAGCGGAATGGCCACCGCCGGCACGAGCGTGGTGACCGCATGGCCGAGGAACAGGTAGATCACCATAATCACCAGCGCCAGCGTCACCATGAGGCTCGTCTCCACGTCCGCCACCGCGGCACGAATGGAAAGCGAAGAGTCGTTCATGAAGCTGAGCGTGGTGGAACTCGGCAGCTGTGCCTGCAGCTGCGGCATCTGCGCCTTGATCGCGTCGATGACCTGGACGGTGTTAGCGTTCGGCTGCGCGATCACCGCAATGATAGTGGCGGGCTGCCCGTCATAGGAGCTGGAGGTCTGGACGTTGTCGACGCTGTTGATGACCCTCGCCACGTCGCTGAGATAGACCGGGTTGCCATCGACCAACGCCACGACCAGGGAATTGAACTGCTCGACGTTCGCCAGTTGCGCCGTCGAATTGATGAGGATCGACTGGGTCGCCGTATTGATCGATCCCAGCGGCGTCTGGTTGGTAGCCTGCGCGACGGCCGTCGCCACCTGCAGCATGGTGAGATTTCGGGCAGCCATCTTGGCGGGATCCACCTGAATCCGGATCGCGAAGGTCTTGGCGCCCCCGATCAGCACCTCCGCCACCCCGTTGATGGCCGACAGATTGGGCACGATCACGTTCTGCGCCAGCCCGCCGAGGTCCGTCTGGGACAGCGACGGGCTCTGCAGCGCGATCAAGAGGATCGGCGCGGCCGACGGATTGGCCTTCCTGTAGGTGGGCGCGGTGGTCGCCAGCGGGAGCCGGCGGACGACGCTGGCGAGCCCCTCCTGCACGTTGTTCGCCGCCACGTCGATATTGACGCTGAGGTCGAACTGCATCGTGATGGTCGTCGTGCCCGCCGTGCTGGTGGCGGTGATGGACGTCACCCCGGGGATGGTGTTCAGCGCCTTGATCAGCGGCGTGGTCACCGAGATCGCCATGGTCTGGGGCGAGGCGCCGGGCAGCGTGTCGGTCACCGTGATCGTCGGGTAGTCCACCTGCGGCAGGGCGCTGACCGGGAGCTGCAGATAGGAAAAGATACCTGCCAGAACCATCCCGAGCGCCAGCAGCGTAGTCGCCACCGGACGCCCGATGAAGATCGCCGAGAGGTTCATGGTGCACTCGCGGCAGGCGCCGGTGTGCCCGTCGCCGGCGGCGCAGGTGTGGGGAGTGCCGGTGCGGCTGCGGCTGGGGCCGCCGATGTGGCCGGTATGGCCGGGGAGGCGGTTGCCGGCGCGCCGGTGGCAGGAGCACCAGCGGCGGGTGATGCCGGCACACCTGCGGCGGGAACTGGCGACGGAGCCGGAGCTGATGGCGCCGGTGTGCCCATGGCGGAAGTACCCGTCGCAGGAGTCCCGGGCGTACCCATGGCGGCCGTCGCGACGGGGACCGGGGTCGGTGGGGCCGGGCTCTCGGCCACCCTCATGCCCTGGGTCAATCGAATCTGGCCTTCCGTGACGACGTGTTCGCCGGCCTGGAGACCGGCCGTGATCCCGGTCTGTTGCCCCACGCTGAGACCCGGCGTGACGGTGCGGACATCGATGGTCTTGGCGGGCGTCACGACATACACCAGAAAGCCCGAGCCGGAGGCCTGGACCGCCTGGTTCGGCACCAGCACGAGGGGGCCGGTGGGTCCGAGCCCGACGGTGATGGAGACCGATTCCCCCGGCCACAGCACAAGGGCATCGTTGGCCAGCGTCGCTCGCGCGTTGAAGGTGCCCGAGGCCACGTCGATGGTGCTGTCGACGAAATCGATCTTTCCCGTCACCGCCGCCGTGGTGGAGGTTGTCGAGACTGCGTTGATGGATTCGGTGTTGTTCCGGATCGCGGTCTGCAGCGGCTGCAAGTCACCCTGCGGCAGGGAGAAGGTCGCCAGCAGCGGATTCATCTGGGTGAGCGTGACGATCGGCGTTGCGGGCTGGACGAGGGCGCCGACGGCAACCTGGAATGCCCCCAGCCTGCCGTCGAACGGGGCCCGGATCTGCGTATTGTCGAGCAGCACCTGATCGGACGCCAACGTCGCCTGCCCGACCACCAGCGTCGCGTCGGCGATCTTGGCGGCCGCCTCGGCATCATCATAGGTTTGAACTGTACCCGAACCCTCGTCGGCGAGCTTCTTCATCCGGACGGCATAGACATCCGCCTGGTTCTTCGAAGCCTGGTCGAGCAGAATCTGGGCCTTGTCACGCTCAACCGCCGCCTGGGCGATCCGGGGATCGAGCGTGGCGATGAGGTCCCCCTTCTTCACCTCTGCTCCCTGTACGCCGACCAGTTGACTGACCGTGCCGGCCACGGTCGTCGTCAGGCTGACCGAGGCCGGTGACAAGATCCAGCCGACGGTCTGGCGCGTCACCGGGAGCGTGCCGGCCACGGCGACCGCCGTGACCACGGTTCGCCCGGGCGCCTGCGCGCCCGGCCTGCCGGCCGCTGGTGTAGCCGCCCCAGCTGCGCCTCCTGCGGCGGCAGCGGCAGGCGAGGCCGAGAACCAGCTCAGCCCGGTGAGTTGCGAGAGCGGGACACGTTCCACATACGCCAGCCCGAGCGCCGCAACGCCCACCACAACAACACCAACCGTTCGCAGTCGCAGTCGCATACGCAATGCTCCTAGGCGGAACAGAAAAAATGGGCCGATGACCGCTTGTCATCGGCCCAAGTGTCAGACGAGCGCCCACGGGAGGGGCAGGGCGGTCGTCACAATCGAGGCTAGGGGGGCCGTCGATCGGATGGCGGAGCAACGAACAATGAGGGGGATCGCTCGAACTCGAACGAAGGTCACCGTCCATCGCAGCCAAGCGACAGACTACTGAGTTCTGTCGGGGCTGCTCGTTCCCGATTGTCGCGTAGGGGGCAGAATTGCGGCTTACGCGTCCGATTGAGACCGCGGAGTTCCCGGGGCGGGCAGCGCCTGTTCAGCCGGCGTGGTCGCCGGTGCAGAGGCTGTGGTCGGCCAGCGCCTCGATGATGCGGCAGTCGCAGATGTGGCCGTGGCCGCACTCGGCGATCATGCGGCTCAATTCGCCCTTGAGGGCCTCTAGGCTGGCGATCCGCCGTTCGATCTCGGCAAGGTGGTTCCGGGCGATGCTGTCGGCCTGGTGGCAGGACGCCTGCGGCTCCGCCGTCATCGTCAGCAACTGGCGGATGTCGTCGACCTCGAAGCCGAGCTCGCGGGCGTGGCGAATGAAGTTCAGCCGGTCGACCTCGGCCTTGCCGTAGCGACGTTGGTTCCCCTCGGTGCGCGGCGGCGCCGACAGCAGCCCGATCTGCTCGTAGAACCGGATGGTGGGGACTTTCACCGCGGTTCGTTTCGCCAGCTCGCCGATCGGGAGATTCATCAAATCGCCTCTTGATCCTCTAGTGACTAGAGGTTTTAGCATGGCCACAACTTGAATGAAAGGACTGCGCGTGGCCGAGGCAACGAGGACGAAATACCGTGTCGGCGGCATGGATTGCGCGGCGTGCGCCACCAAGATCGAGAACGCCGTCGGCCGCATCTCGGGCGTCGAGGAAGTGGGCGCGTCGTTCACCGCCGGCACCATGAACGTCGTCCAAGCCGATGTGCCGTTCATCGCCATCGAAAGGGCGGTCAGGAACCTCGGATACACCCTCGCTCCCGCTGACGCGCCGCCGGCCGTCCCGCACCACCACGATGACCACGGCCACGATCACGCCAAAGGCGAGCAGCACGCCGATCTCGGCGAGGACCCCTGGTGGGCGACGAGGAAGGCGAAGCTGACGCTGGCCTCTGGCGTGGCGCTGGCTCTCGCCTACATCGCCGGGCTCGTCGTCCCCGCCATCGGTCACTGGGCCTTCCTGGTGGCGCTGCTCGTCGGTCTCGTCCCCGTCGGGCGACGCGCGCTTGCCGGGGCCCTGTCGGGCACGTCGTTCTCGATCGACACGCTGATGACCATTGCCGCCGTCGGCGCCGTTATCATCGGCGCCACCGAGGAGGCCGCGATCGTCGTGCTGTTGTTTCTCGTCGGCGAACTGCTCGAAGGCGTTGCGGCGGGCCGCGCCCGGGCCAGCATCCGCGGGCTCACCCACCTGGTCCCAAAAACCGCGCTACTCGAGGAGAACGGCCAGACCCGCGAAATGCCGGCGGCAATGCTGGCGATCGGCGCCACCATCATGGTGCGCCCCGGTGACCGGATCCCCGCCGATGGCGTGATCATCGAGGGGTCGAGCGCCATCGACGAATCCCCGGTCACCGGCGAAAGCGTGCCGAAGCGGAAGACCACCGGCGACACCGTGTTCGCCGGTACTATCAACACCGATGCGGTGCTGCGGATCAGAGTGACCGCCACGGCCGCCGACAACACCATCGCGCTGGTGATCAGGCTGGTCGAGGAGGCGCAGGCGCGCAAGGCGCCGACCGAGCGCTTCATCGACCGCATCGCCAGGACCTACACGCCGGGCGTGCTGGTTGCCGGCGCACTCGTCGCGATCGTCCCGCCGCTGCTGTTCGGACAGCCATGGGGGGATTGGATCTACAAAGGGCTGGCAGTGCTGCTGATCGGTTGCCCCTGTGCACTGGTGATCTC
The DNA here is from genome assembly GCF_028290645.1 of Devosia sp. Lineage (GTDB taxonomy): Bacteria > Pseudomonadota > Alphaproteobacteria > Rhizobiales > Devosiaceae > Devosia_A. The sequence continues at coordinate 7,717 of NZ_JAQGJL010000285.1, forward strand.
CACGCCGGCAGCGATTGCCGCGGGGCTGTCGGCCGGCGCACGGCGTGGTCTGCTGCTGAAGGGCGGCGCCGTGCTCGAGGTCCTGCGCAAGGTTACTACCGTCGCCTTCGACAAGACCGGCACCCTCACCGCCGGCAGGCCGGTGGTCACCGATATCGTCGCCATCGGCCGCAGCGAGAAGCAGGTCCTTTCCCTCGCGGCGGCGCTCGAATCCGGCTCGTCCCACCCGCTGGCCGTTGCCATCGTGAACCGCGCCAGGGCCGATAAGGCGTCGATCCCGCCCGCGTTCGGCGTCAAAGCCCTGGCCGGCAAGGGCGTTGTCGGCAAGGTGGGGGGCGAGGCGGCGTTCCTCGCATCGCCGCAGGCGGCGGAGGAAGGGACCACGATGACCGCGGATCAGCAGGCCCGGATCGCAGCGTTCAACGACGAGGGCAAGACCGTCTCGGTGCTGCTCGCCGACGGCCGGGTCGTCGGCCTGTTCGCCATCCGCGACGAGCCCCGGCCCGATGCCGCCAAAGCCATCGAGAGCCTCGCGCACCGAGGCATCGCCACCCTAATGCTCACCGGCGACAACCGGCGCACCGCAGCGGCCATCGCCCGCAACCTCGGCATCGAGGCGCGTGCCGGACTATTGCCCGAGGACAAGCTGCGAATCGTCCGCGAATTGCAGGCCAGGGGCGAGGTCGTGGCCAAGGTTGGCGACGGCATCAACGACACTCCGGCGCTGGCCGCCGCCGACATCGGCATCGCCATGGGCGGCGGCACCGACGTGGCGCTCGAAACCGCCGACGCGGCGGTGCTGCATGGCCGGGTCGCCGACATCCCAGACATGATCGACCTGTCGAGGACAGTCATGGGCAACATCGCCCAGAACCTCACCATCGCGCTAGGCCTGAAGGCCGTATTCCTCGTGACCACGATCATCGGCCTCACCGGCCTCTGGCCCGCCATTCTCGCCGACACCGGCGCCACCGTCCTGGTCACCGCCAACGCCATGCGGCTTTTGGGGTGGAAAGGCCGGTGAGGGGCATTGCCGAAGCATGTGCTGGTGGGAGAAGTTGGCGCGCCCAAGGGGAATCGAACCCCTGTTCCCGCCGTGAGAGGGAGACAACCTAGTCCATTGTCGTTCGCTGCCATTCGCCGACGTTCGCGAAGAGGCCCGGATTGCCTTGTGTTCGTTCGCTGTTGTTCGCTGGAGCCCGCGTGATATATATTCGACGGATATTTCACGCAATTGGGAGATCGCGATGGGCAGGGCCCTCCACGAGGCAAAGCTAACAACTGTGAACGCACGGAAGTTGCTCGAACCCGGACTGTTCTGGCGGGGGTTAGATACGGAAGTTCACCTCGGCTACAGGAAGGGCAAGCGGGGCGGAGTCTGGTTGGTGCGTTGGCGTCACGGATCAGGCTACCGACGGGCTCCAATCGGAACGGCCGATGACATCCGGAAAGAGGACACTCTTTCCTATGAACAGGCGAAGACTGCGGCGATAGCGTATGTCGAGGACCAACGGGGCGCCACGGCGGCGGCCGCCCTAACCGGCGAGGCGATAACAGTCCGCCAGGCGATCGAACAGTACGTCGGGTTGCGTGACGAAAGGGACACCAAGCGCGCCGGGCGGTCTGTGCGTTCGGACGCCAGCCAGAGGCTCGGTCGATACATCCTCGGAACCGGCAAGCGAGGCGAACGGATCGAGGCCGCAGTTCTGTGCGACGTCCAACTCTATTCGCTCAAGAAGCACCATCTCGCGGCTTGGCTCCGGGGATTGCCACGTGATTTGAGCCACGCCACGCTGGAGCGACTGGTCAACGATGCCAGAGCCGCCCTGAATCGTGCATATGCCGACGGTGGCGGAACTCTCCCGGCCGGACTTCCCGAGATCATAGCCAAGGGCCTGTCCCTACCGGAGGCCGACGAAGCGGAAGAGCAGGCGCGCGAAGATCAGGTACTGACCGACCAGCAGCTTCGCGAAGTGCTCAAAGCGGCGAAAATCGTGGACGAGCGAAACGGCTGGGACGGTGACCTACACCGGCTTCTAGCCGTGCTGGCCGCAACGGGTGCTCGTTTGTCTCAGGTGGCCAGGATACGGGTGCGGGATTTCCAGCCCGACAAGACGAGGCTTTTCGTTCCCGTTGCCCGCAAGGGTAGGGGCCATATGGGCAAGCTTACGCATACACCCGTTGCTCTTGGCGCGGACGTAGTTTCCATCCTCGAGCCCGTGGTAAAGGGTCGCCCTGCCGCCGCCCTTCTTCTAGAGCGCTGGCGCCATGTCCAAAAACCTGGCGGCATTGAATGGAAACGGGCGGGTAGGGGGCCGTGGCAGGCCAGCAGTGAGCTCAGCCGCGACTGGAAGGAGATCAGGACCATGGTCGGATTGCCGGCGATTGTACCATACTCGCTTCGGCACACCTCGATTGTGCGCGGCATCCGCGCCGGCCTGCCGCTCAAACATGTCGCCGATTTGCACAATACCAGCGTGGCAATGATCGAACGGCATTACGGAAGATGGCTCGCATCGGACCTCGAAGATCTGGCAGCGAGGGCCGTGATTCCGCTGTTGTAGTTCGCTTGCGTTCGCAACGTTGACAAGCGAACGCCGGTTCACCATCTAGCCATCATTGCGATGACCGCGCGCCAAAGCGGTAGTCCCCTTGTTTCGGGGCACAGGTGGCACAGCCACCGGCGTAGCCGGGGTTACCCGGGCGCCTTCTCCAATTCAGAGTCGCGTTGCGCCTCGTGGAGAATTTCCAGCCTTGCACAAACACGCGTATTCCATTGATGAACTGCTTCAGGTTCATCCGGGCGGCAAAACCGCGCTTTACGAAGAGATCGACACCGGCCGCCTCGTGGCCCGTAAGATTGGTCGATCGACCGTCATCCTTGAAACAGACTACGTCGAGTACCTCGCGGCCCTTCCCCGATTGGTGCCAAAGGCCAAACGAGTGGAGGTGTCCGCATGACCCGGCTGTCCGATACGCTCACCACCGTCGAAGCCGCTCAGGCACATCTTGACGCCCTGCGCGACCGCCAGCAGCGCGCCCTAGACGGCATGGCCCGCGCCGTCCATCCCGCCGTGCTATCCGCCGCTGAACACCTACTTGAGGTGGCCAAGGCCAAAGCCGCAGCGGAGGCGCAAGCATGACGGAGCGGACCGAAGAAATGGCAAAGCACTTGATGCGCACCGCCGGCGCACTCCATCGTGCCGGCAAGCTGAACAAAGCCACGTTCGCCGACGACCTCACGGCATCACTGCGCACCCGCTGGCCTGACATCCAAATGCGCGAGATCGAGGCGGCCGCGATCAAGTTCATGCAGCTTGCCGACGACTTGGAGAAGCTGAAGCCGGCCAACGATCGGGGGCGCCGGCATTGAGCGATCTGGCCTGGATGAAAACCTACATCGGCGACGAGGCGGCGATGACTGGCCACCTCACCGCCGAGGAGTTTGGTGCTTATGAGCGTTTGCGGCGGCACTACTGGCAGCTTCGGACGCTTCCCGGCGATCACGGCACGCTCGCTCGCATCACTCATGTGGAGCCCGACCGATGGCTGGAGGTTTGGGCATCGATCGGGCCACTGATGGATATGGATAAGCTTGACGAGCAGCGGACAGAGGCGGCCCAACAGCGCGAGCGCAAGGTTCTTGCTGGGCAGAGGGGTGCCCAAAAGCGTTGGGGCAACCGGACGACGAATGGCAGTGCCAATGGTTCTGCCAATGGCTCCGCCATAGCACAACCAATAGCAGCGCCATTGCCCAACCAATGGCCACCAGCACCAGCAACAGACTCTGCTGGTGATAAAGGAGCACTACCCACACGCACACACACGCGCGAAGACCCCCTGATCGTCGCTCCCGAGACTGAGGCTGAGGGGCTTTCCTTCCTGCAGGAGCGGAGGGCGTTTCCCGGGGATATCCCCCAATTGCTCCCTAGGCTGATGCGCGGCGAGCTCCGCCAGTCTGAAGTCTAGATCTGCGACTCAAGGCTAAAAGTACGCATTTCGTCCCTTTCGCCGACCGACATGCTATGCGGGCCGGCCGGCGATTTCGACTCTGCATCAACGTGATAGCCGCCGAACCTGAATCGATGCGCGAGGGACATTTCCCCGGAATTGGGGTAAGCCCCCGCCGGGGGAGCATCCCCGGCCCGAACGCGGACACCGCTCGGGATGCAAATATTTTTGGCGACGATATCCGTTGCCCAGCAAGACACCTTGGCTAGTGGGCGGCCGAATACAGAAATACCATCCCTTGATTGCGTGTCGTCCGAGTCATACAACTAGCCAACGGTCGAAATCCGCCAAAAATCCAGCCCGCCCGGGAAACCGGCGCGGGTTTTTTCATACTCAGCATCCGGTGACCGCATGGCTTTTTGGAACCGCAAAGCCGCGCCAGCGGTGCGGGAGCAGTCGCACGTCTACGCCATTCACGCCGGCGAAGTGCGTGCCATCACCGATATCTCAAACCTCGATGATCTGCTGACAGGCTACACCGTCAACGGCGTCCCGGTGGGATCCGAGGCGGCGCTGACTTACCCGGCCTCTGCCGCCTGCATTCGGCTAATCAGCACGTTGTGCGCCGCCGTCCCGCTCCACGTCTATCGCCGCACCGGTGATGATAGCCGCGAGCGCATGCGGGAGCACGTCGCAGAGAATCTGCTCAACGGCTTCGCTTCGCCGTGGAAGCCCAGCGACGAGATGGTGCGTGAGATGACAGTCACCGCCCAGTTGCAGGGCGAAGCGTTCGCCAAGGTTGTGCGCGTCCGTGGCGAGGCTCGCGAGCTTCACCCGATCAGCGCCACCGTCGAGTGCGACCGAGATACGGGCGAGCCGCGTTACCGCGTGACCCGCGCGAACGGGTTGCAGGAGGTGTTGCGCTACCCGGACGTGCTGCACCTAAAGAGCCCGACCGGTTCGGCTCCTGCCCAGAAGGCGGCCTCAGCGATCAATCTCGGGCTGCTGCTTCAGAAGTCGGCGGTCGATCTGTTCAAGAACGGGGGCCGACCAAGTGCATTGTTGATTTTCAAGAAGGCCGTCGATCCCGACACCGCCCGGGCAGTTCGTGCCGCGTGGGACGAGATGACCGCAGACGAGGATTTGGCAGGCGGCCCGGCCGTTTTGGGCCACGATGTCAGCTATGTGCCGTTGACGTTGAGTTCGACCGACGCAGAGCACCTTTCCAATCGGAAGATGCAAATCCTCGAGGTGGCCAGGCACTGGGGCGTGAGTCCCACGTTGCTCGCCGAGCTTGCCGACGCGAGCCTGAACAACTCCGAGGCCCTTGGACGGCAGTTTGTGACTTTCACCCTGTCGCCGTGGCTCGACGCCTGGCGGGGCGCCATCACTCGCGCGCTGATCGCTCCGGAAGCGCGGGCCGATATCTACGCCGAGCACGAGACCGCCGCATTGCAGGCGGCCGATTTCAAGGCCACCGCCGAGGCGCTGAAGTTCCTTGTTGCAGGGCCGATCATGACGCCTAACGACGCCCGCGGGAAACTCAACATGCCGGCCACCGATGACGGCAATGCCCTCTATCCGGTGCAAGGCGCTGCGCCGGTAGCGGCGCCCCCGACCCCCTAAACGAGGCGACACATGCCCGACATGCATCAGCGAGCGCTTGCGCCCGCCCAGGTCCGCTTTGCCCTCGATTCCGAGGCAGGCACCTTCACCGGCTACGCCGCCGTATTCAATGACCTGGTGCCCAGCTACAACGAACGCGTGCTGCCCGGTGCCTTCACTCGCACCCTGGCCGAACGCGCCGCCCGCGGTGACACGCTGGCTATTCTGTGGGCGCACGATCCCCGCGAAGTCATCGGCGTCGCCACCTCGCTCAGGGAGGACGCCTACGGCCTCCGTGTTGAGGGCCGGCTCATCCTCGATATCGACCGCGCCCGCGAGGCGCACACGCTAATTCGGGAAGGCGTCGACAGCCTCTCCATCGGGTTTTACCCTGTCAAATGGACCCGAAATGATCAGGGCGAATACCTGATCGAAGACGCTGAATTGGTCGAATTTTCAGTCGTCTACGCCGGCGCATCCCCCCGCGCCAAAATCACCGAAATCCGGCAAATTGGAGACCCCACAATGCCAGACCCGATCGCGCCGGAGACCCCGGCGCCAATCCCGGCTGTGCCGGATATGACTGCCATCGAAGCCCGTATGGCTGAGATGCAAACTCGTCTCGACGAATTCGAGATTCGTTCGCAGCGCCCCGGCCCGCAGCCGCGCGAAGACGAACAGCGCGAGATGCGTGCGCTCGCTTCGTTCCTCCGCACCGGCAACGAAGCCGAGATGCGCGCCGCGGCGACGGACTCCGGCCCGGATGGCGGCTGGCTCGTGCTCCCGACCGTCGATACCCGCATTCGCGACGTCGTTCGCGATATCAGCCCGATGCGCGGGCTCGCCGAAGTCGTCAGCACCTCGAGCGGCACCTATGAGCGCTTTTATTCTGTCGGCAACTCCGGGGCGACCTGGGTCAGCGAACGCGAAAGCCGCCCTCAGGATACCAACCGGCCGGCGCTCAAGAAGCACTCGTTTGGCGTTGCCGAGCTCTACGCCTGCCCGGCCGCCACCCGTCACCAACTCGAAGACGCCGCCGTCGACATTTCCGCTTGGCTGATCAACTCGGCGTCCGTCGATTTCTCCATCGCAGAGGGCGAAGCATTCCTTGATGGCGATGGCGTCGACGGCTCGCCGCGCGGGCTGCTGACCTATGACTTCTCCAGCGCGGCGGACTTCAGTCGCGATTGGGGCGCGTGGCAGTACATCGAGTGCAACAGCAATCCGCTGGTGACGCCCCTCGGCGATGCGCTGGTGACGCTCATGATGTCACTGCGCACCCCGTATCGTGCGAACGCTCGTTGGCTCATGTCGCGCGACACAGCCTTGAAGGTCCGCCAGCTCAAAGACGAGAACGGGCGCTTCTTGTGGGCGCCCGTCGGCAACCTGGTTGAAGGCGAGCAGGGGACGTTGCTGGGTTTCCCGGTCAGCTATGACGATGGGATGCCGGCGATGGATACCGGCGATTCCCCATTCGAGTCGTCCTACCCCATCGCCTTCGGCGACTTCCGCCAGGGCTACGTCGTCGTCGACCGTCATGGCATCCGCGTCGAGCGCGATGCCATCACCACCAAGGGCCAGGTCCGCTTCGACACGTACAAACGCGTAGGTGGCGGCGCCGGCGATTTCAACGCCATCAAGTTCATCAAGACCGTGGAGGCCTGACCATGCGCGACACACACTCCGTCAATGACACCGTGCAGGCCATCGTGCCGGCGGTGAAGTCCGCGACCGCTGCGGGAGCCACTATCGATACCCGCGGCTTCGCCTCCCTGTTGTTCGCTATCGAGACCGGCGCCATTGTCGGCGCCGGAAACGTCACGGCGAAATTGCAGGAGTCCGACACGACCACCGACGTCGACTTTACCGACGTCGCGGCGGCCAACCAGATCGGGACACTCCCCGGCGCCTTGGCGGCGGACTCGAGCTATCGCGTCGGCTATCGCGGCTCCAAGCGCTATGCCCGCCTGTACCTCACGAAGAACAGCGGCACGTCGATCGCCGTCGGCGCGTCTGCAATCTTGGGCCACCCCGCCTTCGCGCCGGTACCCTAACCCAGTTCGGCGCCGCCAAACTTTGGCGAGCTAGGCGGAGCCGATATCGGCGGGGAGCACCGGGGTTGTCGACCCGATGCGATTTCGCCCTGCCATAGCCGCCGGGCGTGCTCATGCGCCCGGCGGCCCCCATGACCGGACACAGCTCCAATGCCCTCCTTACCGCCGAAACTGTGCGCCACCTGCCGCGAGATCACAGCGGCCGGGCAAATGTGCTCTTGCCGCCTCAAAGCCAAGGCCGAATGGGAAGCCCGCCGCGGATCGGCTTCCTCAAGAGGCTATGACAGTGCATGGCGGATGCACCGATCCAGGTACTTGGCGCAGCACCCTGACTGCATGCATCCTGGTTGCCGAGACCGCGCCAACGAAGTGCATCACCTCCTCAGCGTCCGCACCTATCCGCACCTCAGGCTTGAGTGGTCCAATTTTCTTGGGCTGTGCAAGCGCCACCATTCGATGATCACGGCGACCACGCAGGGGTTTGCTCGACCACGCTAGAAGGCCGAGCCTTGAGGTCTGCAACGTTATCGGGATGAACCCGCGTGTACTCGGGAGCAAAGGCGCCCATGTAGACCTGAAGACGGGCCGCCGTTGAGTTTGCGGCTACCGCCACGGCGCACGTCGCCGCCAACTCGGCCATCGCGTCCGAAACCCTTCCGCCCTCCACCGCTTCTTTGATCAACTTAGCCAGTTCGCCAAGGCCGTCCCTGGTGGCAATGGCCGCATGGTATTCAGCAGTGAGCAATGCTCCCTGCACCGTATCACCTCTCGCCGTGAGCATTTCGCCGGCACGTCGGGCTGCTTCATGCACTCCGATGACTTGGTCGGTGCCCGGAACACGATACCGGTAATGTGTGATCACCTCGGCTGCGGTGGCTACCATTGGACACCCCCCAATGAGAAAATACGTCGCCTACTAGAACCGCGGATCCATACGAGTCGGCGGTTGGCTAAAGCCCACCTTGTCCGCTTCTTCGAGTTGCGTCCAAGCTGTTTGCAGCGCCTTGAGAGCAGCGTGCCAAGTCCTCAGTATGTCGCCCATCTGGCTCTCGGTAGGCCACTTTGAGAGGTCTATATTGGCCTTGTGATCGAAACGTCTCCCAGACTCGATCTGGTCATTGATGCCAAACTTCCATCCCACAAAGGATGGAAACGCGCTGAAGTAAAACTGTTCGGAAACGGTCTTAACGAGAGCCATCATCTCCTTTGCATTCTTCTCAGCGGACATATGGGCCCGCAGCGCCTGTTGGTAGTGTTCGACTGATGTTCCCAATTCTTCGCCCCTGATTCACCGGTCTACTCTGACGAGGCAGGCGGGGGGTGGTCAAGACAATAGCAGGCTCGCCGGGAGACCGCGGCCCCCACAACTAAACACAGCCTGGAACCGGAGAAACTGAAAAATGGTTGATCCATTGACGCCGGAGGCCACCGTCTGGGCCTGGCTCCGCCTCGATCTGGTCGATAGCGGCGGCTCTCCAACTGCCCTTGAGCCCGTCGACGCCGACACGGTGCGCGCATTGATCGTCGCCGCCGAAGTTCGGCTTGAAACCTTCATCGGCACGACGCTGGCCGAGATCCTCTACGAGTCTGACGAGATTCCGGAACCGCTTACCCGCGCGATCCTCCTCGACGTTTCGAACCACTATTTCAGCCGGCTCAATCCCGAGTTGCCCGACGCCTATTTCGAGGCCATAGCACCCTGGCGGGCTTGGTCATTCGGTGCCTAACGTTCTCAAGGTTCAGGGCCTCGAAGCGCTGAACCGCAAGCTGGCCCGCATGCCGGCCGCCGCGAAGACCCAAATCCGCGCCGCGCTCGATTCCTCCGCCGACGAAATGGTGAGCATGGCTCGCACCTTGGCGCCGGTCCTAGAAGGCGACTTGAAGAACTCGATCGAGAAGATCGACGGTAGTCACGAACTCCAGATCCTCGTGCGCGCGGGCGGCGGTGCAGCGGGCTTGGCGTACATCGCCGAATATGGCCACGGCAAAGCGGCTCCCCGCCCGTTTTTCTGGCCGGCGTACAGGTCCTTGCGCAAGCGCATCCGTAGCCGCCTGACGCGGGCGATCAACAAAGCGGCGAAGGGGGCAGCGAAATGACCA
>NZ_JAQGJL010000162.1 GCF_028290645.1 Devosia sp.
GACCATGTACGGCTCGGTGCTGCCCGGCCAGGCCGACGAGCGCGACATGATTCCGATCACTCCGGTCTGCGCCACGCGCGACGAAGCCCCGGGCCAGATTCCCCGCTCGCACATCACCCGCATCATCCGGCCGCGCGTCGAGGAAGTGCTGACCGCCATCAAGGACCGCATGCAGGCGACCGGGATGATGGACATCTGTGGCCGTCGATTCGTCCTGACGGGCGGCGCCAGCGAACTCACCGGCCTGCCGGAAGTGGCGCGACGGGTGCTGGCGCGCAATGTGCGCAACGGCCGGCCGATGGGCATTTCGGGCCTGCCGGAAATGGCCAAGGGCCCGGCCTTCGCTACCGTCGCCGGCATGTTGATCTACCCGCAGGTCTGCGGCCAGGAATATGTCGAGCCCCACCGCTCGGTCCGCCTCACCGGCACGGACGGCTATTTCGCGCGGGTCGGCAACTGGCTGCGGACCAGCTTCTAGCAGTCAGCCTTCGATCTCTCCGCAACGCCTTCTCCCACGAGGGGAGAAGGCACTTCGGCACCCGTGCGCCCCCACCGCTCATGCTTAACACATCCTGACCAAGCCATTACCCCGGCTTGCAAATTGCCACCGTGTTAACGGTTTCGAGGGCATTGTTAGGGTCTGATTAACGAATTGGCGACTAATACTGATCCCACACGCCACTCATGGGGCCATCATGACCATCAACCTCACCATTCCGGACATTCAAGAACTGAAGCCGCGCATCACCGTGTTCGGTGTCGGCGGGGCTGGCGGCAACGCGGTCAACAACATGATCGCCTCAGGCCTTTCCGGAGTGGACTTCGTCTGTGCCAACACGGACGCGCAGGCGCTGGCGCTCAGCAGCGCGCAGCGTATCATCCAGCTCGGCGTCTCGGTGACCGAAGGCCTCGGCGCCGGCTCCCACCCGGAAGTGGGCAGGGCAGCCGCAGAAGAGAGCTACGACGAGATCAACGACCACCTGAGCGGCGCGCACATGGTGTTCATCACCGCCGGCATGGGCGGCGGCACCGGCACCGGTGCGGCCCCCGTGGTGGCGCGCGCGGCCCGCGAGCAGGGTATCCTCACCGTCGGCGTCGTCACCAAGCCCTTCCAGTTCGAAGGCAACCGGCGTTCGCGCCTTGCTGAAGACGGCATCGACGAGTTGCACCGGCATGTCGATACGCTGATCGTCATCCCGAACCAGAACCTCTTCCGCGTCGCCAACGAGAAGACCACCTTCGCCGACGCCTTCAAGATGGCCGACCAGGTGCTCTACTCCGGCGTCGCCTGCATCACCGACCTGATGGTCAAGGAAGGTCTGATCAACCTCGACTTCGCCGACGTGCGCGCCGTGATGCGCGGCATGGGCAAAGCGATGATGGGCACCGGCGAAGCCTCCGGCGAGGATCGTGCGCGGCATGCCGCCGAGGCGGCGATCGCCAACCCGCTGCTCGATGATGTGTCGATGCAGGGCGCGCGCGGCCTCCTCATCTCGATCACCGGCGGCCCGGACCTCACCCTTTACGAAGTCGACGAGGCGGCCAGCCGTATCCGCGAGGAAGTCGATTCGGATGCCAACATCATCCTCGGCGCCACCTTCGATCCGGACATGACCGGCACGATCCGCGTCTCCGTCGTTGCCACCGGCACCGATGCGACGATGGTCCAGGCGCTCGAGCCGATGAAGGCCAATCCGGCCCGCGTGCCGCTGCAGGCGGCGGTGATGCGGCAGGCCATGCCGGACCGGATGATCACCTCCGACGCTCAGTCGGAGCCGGAACTTGAGTCGCAGGTGCAGCAGGCGGTGGCCGACGCCATCTCCTACGGCGAGCCGACCTATCAGGACTATCAGGAAGACGACGGCGTCACCGTCGAACCCTATATTCCGCAGGCCACGCACACCCATCTCGAAGAGGCCCCGCGACTGATCGATGCGCCGATCCCGAGCGCTTATGTGCCCTCCAGCGCCGAACGTCCGGACGGTCAGCGGCGCATGCCGCGCACCGAGGAGCTTCCGGCTGTTGCAAGGCGGTCACTGCACGAGCAAGAAAAGCATGATCCGGAGCCGCGCAACGCACGCGCGCTGTTCAAGCGGCTCGCCTCCAATGTCGGCATAAACCTAAAGTCGAATGAGCCGGCGCGGACCGAGCCGTCGGCCGAGCCGAGTGCCGACGATGCCGCCGCCCGCAGTGCTATCGAAGCCGGAGGCGCCCGGAATGCGCGGGTTTCCGGTAGTGCGGAGGGGGCGCGCGGCAATCTCGACCAGCATGGTCGTGCAGCGCCGCAGCAGACCCAGAAAGAGCATATCGAAATCCCCGCATTCCTCCGTAAACACGGCTGATAGCCGCGGGGGAAAGCCTCGTTCCACAGCCCCGGCGCGGCTTCCGCGCCGGGATTTTATTGTCTATGACTGCACCGGGTCGCGGACGGGGCTGGAGTCGTTGGAGCATGCATAAACTTTCGGCGCGGCAGCGGACTTTGGCCGAGGCCCTCGAGTTCAGCGGTTTCGGTGTTCATTCCGGCGCCCCTGTCACTCTCACCCTCGAGCCCGCAGCGCCCGATAGCGGTTACACGATCACCCGTCTGCTCGACGATGGCCGTCGCGTCGGCCCGGTTCCCGTGCATTTCTCGCGCGTCACGCGCACCACGCTCTGCACCACGCTCGACCTCGGCGACAGCGTGTCGGTTGCCACCGTCGAGCACGTCATCTCGGCGCTTTCGGGCATGGGCGTCGATAACGCCCACCTCGTATTGACCGGTGCCGAATGCCCGATCATCGACGGCAGCGCATGGCCCTTTGTGCAGGGCATCCAGGATGTCGGCCTGATGGTGCAGCCGGCGCCGCGCCGCTACATCAAGATCATGCGCCAGGTGCTGGTCCGCAACAATGAGGCGTCGGCGGCGCTCGAGCCCTATAACGGGCGCATGCTCGACCTCGAGATCGATTTCGACAGCCGCGTTATCGGCCGCCAGCGGATGATCTTCGACTGGACGCCGCGCAAATATTACGACGACGTCTCCCGCGCCCGCACCTTCGGTTTCGTGCGCGACGCCAAGATCTTGCGCCAGGCCGGCTATGCGCTAGGTTCCTCGATGGAGAATTCGATCACCGTTCACGAAGATCGGATCCTCAATCCGGGCGGCCTGCGCTACGAGGACGAGTTCGTGCGCCACAAGCTGCTGGACGCCATTGGCGACCTGGCGCTCTGCGGCCTGCCGATCTATGGGCGCTTCCGTTCGTACAAGGGCGGCCATGCGCTCAATGCGCTGGTTCTCCACGGTCTGTTCGCCAGCGAGGCCAATTACGAGATCGTCACGGCGGATCAGTTGCCGGCGGCGTTCGATGCGCTCGACGACATACCCGATGGACTTAATGTAAGGTCCTACCTGCGCTCGGTGGGCTGATCGGCTCCGCGCCACAGTTTTGATCTTTTTTGTCAGTAGTCCGCCTGCCGTTCAGGGTGGCGTTAAGGGAATGGGGCAGGTCGTGACGATCTCTCAGCATGCAAGTGTTTCGGGCCGGTTCGCACGTATCCTCGCGATGGGCGCTCTCGTGGTGTTCCTCGCGGGCTGCAACCTGTTCGGCCAGCCCAAGATCAAGGAAGAAGCGATCATTCCGCCCGACACCCTGTACCAGCAGGCGCTCGACGAAATGGACAAGCAGCGCTACGTGACCGCCGTCGCGACGCTCGAGAAGCTCGAGCGCCAGCACCCCTTCTCGGAGTTCAACGAGAAGGCCAAGCTGATGGAGGTCTACGCCAACTACCGCATCGGCAAGTTCGAGGAGGCGATTCTCGCCGCCGACCGCTACATGGCGCTCTATCCCAGCTCGAAGGAAACCCCGTACGTCCTTTATCTCAAGGGAAATTCCTATTTCGGGCAGATCAAGGACATCACCCGGGACCAGCAGATTTCCAAGGACGCGATCGAAACCTACAGCCTCATCATCTCGAACTATCCGGACAGCGAATACGCCAAGGACGCGCGCGACAAGATGGTGATCGGCGTCGACCAGATCGCCGGCAAGGAGATGTCGGTCGGCCGCTACTATCTCGGCAACGGCAACTATCCCGCCGCCATCAACCGCTTCCGCGTCGTCGCCGAGCAGTACCAGACCTCGACTCACATCGAGGAGGCGCTGTACCGCCTCACCGAGGCAAACCTGGCGCTGGGCCTCGTCTCCGAGGCGCAGACGGCCGCGGCGGTGCTCGGGCACAACTATCCGCAGAGCTCGTGGTACAAGCAGGCCTTCGACCTCCTCGCCAAGCAGGGCGTCACCCCGCAGATGAACGCCGGCAGCAGCCTCGCCCAGCTCAAGAAGGGCTGACGCGGCCCTCGTTCCACCGGTCATTCTCGCCCCAGGGCGAGAATTTCTGTTGGCAGCGGTGGAGTTGGCAATAAATCCGTTGCCTGTTTGTTCTTCCGTGCGTTAGGTTGCGCAGCGCAGCTTGTTCGGCCCGTTCGGCCGGTCGACCACCGAGGGGCCACTCCCGAAATGCTCAACGCGCTTTCGGTCCGCAACATCGTCTTGATCGATCAGCTCGATCTCGCGCTCGAAGACGGGCTGACCGCCCTCACTGGTGAAACCGGCGCGGGCAAGTCGATCCTGCTCGATGCGCTGACGCTGGCGCTTGGCGGCCGCGGCGATGCCTCGCTGGTCAGGGCAGGGGCAGAGAGCGGGCAGGTCGTCGCGGTGCTGCAGCTGCCGCGCAATCACCCGGCGCGCGAGGCGCTGCGCGAGAACGCCATCGCAGACGACGAGGACGTGATCCTCCGCCGGGTGCAGTTCGCCGATGGCCGCACCCGCGCCTTCATCAACGACCAGCCGGTCTCCGCCGGGCTGCTGCAGGCGGTCGGCAAGCTGATCGTCGAGATACACGGCCAGCACGACGATCGCGCGCTGATCGACGCCGCGACTCACCGTGCCGCGCTCGACGCTTTCGGCGGCCACGAAACGCTGGTCAGCGCCGTGTGGAGCACCTACGAAGCGCTCGTCGAAGCCGAAGCGGCGGTAGCCGGCCAGCGTGCGGTGATCGCCGAGGCGATGGCGCGCGAGGAATATGCCCGCCACGTCGTCGCCGAGCTCGGCGAACTGTCCCTCGAGGCGGGCGAGGAGGAAACGCTCGCCGAACGCCGCCAGCGCCTGATGACGCTCGAAAAGGCCGCCGAGGAAGTGCGCGACGCCGACGAAATCCTCAACGGGCCCACCGCGGCGGGGCCGGTGCTCGCCGGCTTGATGCGCCGCCTGGTGCGCAAGGCAGACGCCGGCGCCGCCGTGTTCCAGCCCATCGTCGAGGCGCTCGACACCGCGCTGGTCGCGCTCGACGCCACGTCGGACGCGCTCGAGGTGCTGAAGCGCGACATGGCCTTCGATCCCGCCGATCTCGAAAAGGTCGAGGAGCGTTTGTTCGCCCTCCGCGCCGCCGCCCGCAAGCACCACACGACCTGCGACGGACTGAGCGACGTCCTCGCCCGCTACCAGAACGATCTCGACATGCTGCAGAGCGGCGAGGAATCGCTGAAAGCGCTGGAAGGGGCTGCGGCTGCCGCCCGCAGCGCCTACGCGGCGGCTGCGACAGCGCTCAGCAAGGCGCGTGAGAAGGCGGCAGCGGCCCTCACCAAGGCCGTGGAAGCCGAACTGCCGGAGCTCAAGCTCGGCGCAGCGAAGTTCATCGTCGACCGGCAGGTTGACCAGGCACGGGTCGCCGCCTCCGGCTACGACCAGATCGCCTTCCACGTGCAGACCAATCCCGGCACCCAGCCGGGCCCGATCCTCAAGGTCGCCTCGGGCGGCGAACTCAGCCGGTTCCTGCTCGCGCTCAAGGTGGTGTTGGCCGATCGCGGGTCGGCACCCGTCCTGATCTTCGACGAAATCGACACCGGCGTCGGCGGCGCCGTCGCCGATGCCATCGGACGGCGGCTGGGGCGGCTTGCCGACAAGGTGCAGGTGCTCACCGTCACCCATGCGCCGCAGGTTGCCGCGCGGGCGCGGAGCCACCTGCTGATCGAGAAGCAGGCGATCGAGGAGGGGGCGTTCATGCGCACCCACGTCCGCCGGCTCGATGGCAAGGCCCGGCAGGAAGAAGTGGCGCGCATGCTGGCCGGCGCCAAGGTGACCGACGAGGCGCGCGCCGCGGCCGGCAGGCTGATTTCTGAAGTATCGTGACTTGCGTTGAAGGTTGGGTTTTTCTCATCCTCAGCTGGTCGAAGGATGAGGAAGACGGTGGATGAGTGGCGCCGAGCGGGAAATCGAGAGCTACAGCGAGGCTGAGGCCAAGGCAGAGCTCGACCGGCTGCACGAGCTGCTGAGCGAGGCGGACCGGGCCTATTTCGAGGCCGACTCGCCCGACATGACGGACGCGGCCTACGACGCGATGAAGCGCCGCTATCAGGCCCTCGAGATCGCTTTCCCCGAACTCAAGCGGCCCGACAGCCTCAGCGAAAAGGTGGCTGGCGCGCCGGTCGAAGGGTTCAGCAAGGTCCGGCACGCCGTCCCCATGCTGAGCCTCGCCAAGGCCTATACCGACGAGGACGTCGTCGATTTCATCGAGCGCGGCCGGCGCTTCTTCGAGCGCGACAAGGACCTGAAGCTGGTTTTCACCGCCGAACCCAAGATCGACGGCCTGTCGGCATCGCTACGCTATGAGAACGGCGTGTTCGTGCAGGGCGCGACGCGCGGGGACGGCACGGTGGGCGAGGACATCACCGCCAATCTCAGGACCATCGCCGATATCCCCCAGAAGCTGAAGGGCACGGGCTGGCCCCAGACGATCGAAATCCGCGGCGAGGTCTACATGACCTATGCCGAGTTCGAGGCCCTCAAGGCGCGCTCGGCGGCCGCCGGCGGGCAGGAATATGTCAACCCGCGCAACACCGCAGCCGGCTCGCTGCGCCAGAAGGACCCGTCGATCACCGCCAGCCGCAACCTGAAATTCTTCGCCTATGCCTGGGGCTACACCACGGCCGATCCGGCGCCCACCCAATACGACGCGGTGCAGAAGTTCGGCGAATGGGGTTTCAGGATCAGCCCTCTGATGGTCCGCGCTTCCTCGGTCGAGCAGCTTGTCGCCCAGTATCGCCTGATCGAGGAGCAGCGCTCGTCGCTCGGCTACGACATCGACGGCGTGGTCTACAAGGTCGATGACCTCGCGTTGCAGCGCCGCTGGGGGTTCGTCAGCAGTGAGCCGCGCTGGGCGATAGCGCACAAGTTCCCGGCCGAGCAGGCCTTCACAACGGTCAACAAGATCGACATCCAAGTCGGCCGCACCGGCACCTTGGCGCCGGTGGCGCGCCTGGCGCCGGTCAGCGTCGGCGGCGTGGTGGTCGAGAACGTCACCCTCCACAACGAGGACTACATCAAGGGCCTCGACAGCAATGGCCTGCCGATCCGCGAAGGGATCGACATCCGCATCGGCGACACTGTGGTCATCCAGCGCGCCGGCGACGTCATCCCGCAGATCGTCCGCGTGGTGATCGAAAAGCGCCCCGCCGATGCCGTGCCCTACGAGTTCCCGCACACCTGCCCGGTCTGCGGCTCGCCCGCAACGCGCGAGCTCAACGAAAAGACCGGCAAGGAAGATTCGCGCCGGCGCTGCACCGGGGAACTAATCTGCGCCGCCCAGGCCGTCGAGCGGCTGCGCCATTTCGTGTCGCGCGGTGCCATGGACATCGAAGGCCTCGGCGCCGAGAACATCGAGCTCTTGTTCAACAAGGGGCTGGTGAAGACAGCTGCGGACATCTTCACCCTCCGCGACCGCCGGGCGGCGGTGCAGCAGGCATTTGCCGAGCGGCGCGAGGAGCAGGCGCGGCTGCGCGAGGAGGCCTCGGGCAAGTCCCGCAAGAACGTCCGCGGCGTCGAGGACCGCAGTTTCAAGGGCCTCGACAAGCTGTTCGCCGCCATCGACGCGCGGCGCCAGCCGGAACTCGACCGCTTCATCTTCGCGCTTGGCATCCGCCACATCGGCGAGACCACCGCGGCGGTGCTGGCCAAGACCTTCTCGACCATCGAGGAAGTGATCCGCGTCGGCAAGGAGACGGCGGCGCACCCCGAAGACCCGCATTCGGTATTCCCGTACGTCGACGGTATCGGCGGCACGGTCATCGAGGCGCTGATCGATTTCTTCGGCAACCAGCGCAATGACGACGTGCTCGATGCGCTGCTGGTTCAGGTGCGCCCGAAGCCGTACGTCGTCACCGTCTCGGCGACCAGCGAGGTGGCGGGGAAGACCGTGGTGTTCACCGGCAGCCTCGAAAAGCTGACGCGCGGCGAGGCCAAGGCCATGGCTGAGCGGCTGGGCGCCAAGGTGGCCGGATCGGTGTCGAAGAACACCGACATCCTCGTTGCCGGACCCGGCGCGGGCTCCAAGCTCAAGGATGCGCAGGCGCTGGGCATACTTGTGCTCGATGAAGATCAATGGCTTGATCTGGCAGCCAAATAAGCTTTCAGCCCTAGAGGTACAAATGTTGAGACTGACGACTGCAATAATGGCCGCCACTCTCACACTCCCGGCAGTGGCCGGCGAAGGTGGCGACATCGCGCTGCGCCATCTCTACGCCGGCACGGCGGCGGCTGGCATCACCGAGCTCGACGCCCCCCCGGATGCGGAGTCGCGGTTCGGGAAGGGCATGCTGCAGTTCGCCAATGCCATCGAACACTTCGGGCAGGGGCTCTATCGGCATGGTTTTGCGCCCAACTGGGGTTGGGGTGGCGTCAACGCCCCCAGTCAGATGCTGATACCGGTCCCCGCCAATCCGAACCCTGAGCCGCTCGACTACGAAAAGCTCCGCGCCATGCTTGTCATTCTCGTTACGGAGATGGATGAGGCGCAGAAAACCTTGCGCGAAGCTGGAGTTGCCGGCGACTACGTGATCCCGCTGGATGTGATGAAGGTCGGCCTGGACCTGGACGGGGACGGCGGCAGCGCGCCGGGAGAGAGCATCGCCGCCATCCTCGGCGGGGCCATGGGCCTCACAAACCGGCGACAGTCCAACCCGGCCGAGCCGGGTTCCCTGGTGATCGGACTGGACCGCGCCGATGCGATCTGGCTCGCCGGGTACACGAACATCGTCGCAACGCAGGCCGATTTCCTCCTCGCGCACGATTTTCATGAGCTTTTCTACGCCACCTTCCATCGCCTGTTCCCCGGGGCGGGGTTGCCGCTCGAGAACGACATTCGGGGCCGTCGCGCGCGTGGCCAAGGCTACGAACTGCTGGATCCCGACTCCGAGGTCACCGTCGCTGACCTGATTGCGCTCATCCACACCATCGACTGGGCCGTCGTAGAGCCCGATCGCTTGAAGCGGGTGAGGGAGCGTCTGCTCACCATCTCAGCACTGTCGCGCCAGAACTGGGCAGCTATCACCGCAGAAACCGACAACGATCGCGAGCTATTGCCCAACCCCGATCAGACAGCGGCGGTCGGCCGAGCGCGGGTCAACGCGGAGCAGATCGCGGCCTGGCAGTCGACGCTGGACACCTTCGATCAGGTGGTCAACGGCGAGCTGCTGATCCCGCACTGGCGCTTCGCGAAGGGCTTTGACGTCAAGGCCTACTTCGAAACGGCAACGAACACGGACCTCGTCATGCTGCTCACTGGCTACGACGCGCTGCCGTTCCTGAAGGATGGGCCGATCGCCACCGAGGCATCGTTTAGCGACCTGCTTCGTGCCTTCGGGGGCAATTGGCCCGGCTACGCCTTCTGGTTCAACTGAGGCTTCCCAATGCGCCTGCTCATCGCTCTTGCCGCCCTCGTGATGCTCGGACAGCCGGCCATCGCCCAGGCCTACGCCGACCCCAAGGCGCTGCTCGAAGCGCTCTATGCCGGCTACATGCCGCCTAACGAGGTCCCGCCCAACGAGACGCCGCTGCAGAGTGCGCGGCTAAACAACCTGTTCGCCAAGGATGCAGCGGAGGCGAACGGTGAGATCGGGCGGATCGATTTCGGGCCTTACATCAACGGCCAGGACTACCAGATCAGCAAGCTCGTCATCAGCGCCCCCTATTACGCCGGCGGCAAGGCGGTGGTGAGGGTCACATTCGACAACTTCGATACGCCACAGGAACTCGGGTTCCTGCTGGTCGACGAGGATGGCTGGAAGATCGACGACGTGTGGGGCGGTAGCGCCAAATACAGCTACGACCTGCTCGATATCCTCGAAGCGCCGCTGCCATGATTGCGGCGCGGCGCAGCCCTCAATGTGCCCAAACGGGGTGCTAGCCGGGAGTCCTCAACACGGGGGTGGTCGTGCGGCGAATCATTGCAGGTCTATTGTTCATCGTCGCCGCTACCGGCGCAGCAAGCGCCTATGACAGCCCCAAGGCGCTGGTGGAGGCGATCTACCAGCCCTACAGCAGCGGCGCAAAGCACGATGACGGGCTTGAGAAGTTCTATTCGGCGCGCCTCAAGGATCTCTATGCCGCGAACATCGAGCGGCAGACCGTCGACCAGAAGGGCGCGGCGGTCGATCCCGACGCGCCCGCCATGCTGGCTTTCGACCCGTTCATCGAGGGCCAGAACTCGCTGCTGCTCGACCTCGTCATCGGCGAGCCGGTGATGAACGGCGACCGCGCCGTGTCCACCGTCAGCTTTCACAACTTCGACCACATGAGCCTGATCAGCGTGTCGATGGTCAAGGAGGCCGACGGCTGGAAGGTCGACGATGTGGCCTCGATGGCCGGCAGCCAGAACTGGCTGCTGTCCTGGCTGCTGCAGTACGACCCGTTCTCGGTGAATTGAGGCCTGCAGACTCAGTCGGGAATCCCTCTCCCACACGGGGAAGGCAAGACCCTCAAATCTCCCGCGTCGCCTCCTTCAGCCACGCCTTCACCTCGCCCTGCACCAGCGGGCCGATCTCCTTGAACACGCGCCTGTGGTACGCGTTGAGCCACTTGCGCTCGGGCGCCGTCAGCAGCGCCTCATCGACCAGCCGCAGGTCGATCGGCGCCAGCGTCAGCGTCTCGAATTCGAGGAACTTGCCGCCGCCGACCTCGCTCTCCATAACCACCAGCAGGTTCTCGATGCGGATGCCGTAGGCGCCTTCCTTGTAGTATCCGGGCTCGTTCGAGGTGATCATCCCCACCTCGAACGGCGTTGGATAGCGCGGCGAAATGCCGATCGGCCCCTCGTGCACCGACAGGAAGGCGCCGACGCCATGTCCGGTGCCGTGGTTGTAGGTGACGCCGTCCTCCCACAGGAACTGCCGGGCCAGCACGTCAAGCTGCGCGCCGTTGGTGCCCCTGGGGAACCGCGTCATCGAGATTGCCATCATGCCGCGCAGCACGCGGGTGAAGCGGTCCTTCTGCTCGGCCGTGGCCTTGCCGGTGAACATGGTGCGGGTGATGTCGGTGGTGCCCGAGAGATACTGCGCCCCTGAGTCGACCAGCATCAATTCCCCCGGCTTCAGCTGCCGGTTGGTCTTCTCGTCGACGCGATAGTGGATCACCGCCCCGTTCGGACCCGCGCCGGAAATCGTCTCGAAGCTGATGTCGACGAGGCTCGGCTCCTCGCGCCGGAAACCCTCGAGCGCGGTGGCGATGCCGATCTCGTCGAGACCGCCCTTGGGGGCCTCCTCGTCGAACCACTGGAGGAACTTCGCCATGGCGAGGCCGTCGAGCCGGTGCGCCTCGCGCATCCCGGCGAGCTCAGCGTCGTTCTTCTTCGCCTTGGGCAGCAGCACCGGATCGCGCTTCTCGATCAGCTTGGCCTCACTGACGCCGCTGATCGCCTGCGCCACCGCCACCGGAACGGTGGCCGGATCGAGCATCACGCGCTTGTCGCCGGCGCCGAGCTTCCGCAGGGCCGCGATCATGGTCGCGACGTCGGCGACTTTCGCCAGCCCCTCGAGCCCGTGCCGAAGCTCCGGCGTGATCTTCTGCTTGTCGAAGAACAGCGTCGGCATGCCCGTCTTCGGCACCAGCGCAAAGCACAGCACCACCGGCACATGCGGCACGTCGCGGCCACGCAGGTTGAACAGCCAGTTGATCGATTCCGGCACCGTCAGCACCAGCGCGTCGGCATCGTCCTCGCCCATCGTGGCCCGGATCTCGGCCAGCTTTTCCGGCGCCGTCTTGCCGGCGCGATTATTGCCCAGGAACTCGATCGGCCCGTTGGGCGGGGCAGGGCGGTCCTGCCACATCCGGTCGACCAGGTTGCTGGTCGGCACCAGCGTCGCCTTGCCGGCGAGCTTCTTTTCGAGGTCGAGGATTTCACTCGGCGTGTGTAGCCACGGGTCGAACCCGACCTTGCCGCCCTTGGGCACGAACTCCGCGATCCGCGGCGAGTAGCCGCCCTGCGTCGCCTCGATCACGCTGACCAGCTTGGTGTCGGTCTGGGCGGGCGCCTGCAACGTATAGCGGCCATCGACGAACAGCGCCGCCTTGCGGCTGCCGACGATCGCGAGCCCGGCCGAACCGGTAAAGCTCGTCACATAGGCGAGCCGCGCCTCACTTTCGGGAACCATCTCGCCGCGATGCGCATCGGTGCGCGGCACGAGGAACGCATCGACGCCCGCCTCCCGCATTTGCGCCCGCAGCGCTCTCAAACGCGGGGCGACGGTCCTGGGATCGGTGCGGATATCGAAGGTCTGGTAGACGGTCGGAGCGAAGGCGTTGTCGGTCATGATGAAATTGCCGCGGGAGGGAATGGCGCGGACCCTAACAGAGCCGATCCGACTTCCCAAGCCGCGGCAACGTTCATCCGCGGTTCAACCTCGGCGGCGCATTTCGGCGCCCGGGGCTCGATGGAGCGTCGAGATGACTGAACGCAAGACACTGTTCCGGCGCGTATTCGAGTCGATGATGGAGGGCCGCACCAGAGAGGCGCAGCGACACATCACCGAGTACTTGAGGGCGCGTCCGGTGGCCAGCGAGTGGCGCAGCTGAAGCCTTCACACGTTGTTAAGGCGCCCTGCATCGACGGCATGGCTGCCTTTCGCAACAAGGACTTACCGGCGGAGCCCGTCGGCACTACATAGCGGTTGTCGCAGAACCGCGGCATAGACAAGGAACCGGGAGAACAACATGCCCGAGAGCAAGAACGATTTCCGCAAGGCGCTCGGCAGCGTCATCGAAGCGCGGGGCCGCGAGGCCACACGCAGCGTCGGCCGCAGCCGTGAACACCTGCTGCTCGGCGCGCTCACCAAGCGCCCGAACTAGGCTAACGCGCGTCAGCGCGGGGTTTGTATGTCGATTTGAAGAGTCCCTGGATCGCGAGGTCCGGGGACTTTGCTTTTTCGCGAAGCTTCGACGCCGCTGGCTCCGCACCCCCACCCTCTATCCCTCCCCACAGGGGGGAGGAGGCGCAAGGGCCGCTGGCTATGGCGCACGCTGAACAACCAGTCGTCTCCCTCCCCCTTGTGGGGAGGGATCAAGGGTGGGGGTCCACGATGCGTCAGCCCCTAAACCCGCTCCAGCACCAGCGTCGCCCATTCCTTCTTGATCAGCTTGTTCCGCAGCACGATGCCCTGCTGCGCGTATGCGGAGATGACCCGGGGCGCCTGGTGCACGAGGATACCCGACAGAATCACCGTGGCGCCGATCCCCGCCACCCGCCGCATCGCCGGCGCCAGCCCCACCAGCGGCCCGGCGAGGATGTTCGCGACAATCAGATCATACGGCGCGCCCGCAGCGATCTGCCGATGCTCCAGCCCCGTGGCCTCGATAGCAATCACATAGCGACCGACGCCGTTGTCCCGCGCGTTCTCCGCGGCGGTCTTCACCGCCACCGGGTCGATGTCGCTCGCCAGCACGGGCAGGTGGGTGCGCTTAGCCAGCGCGATGGCGAGCACGCCCGTACCCGTGCCCACGTCTAGCATCGAGCGGAAGCGCCGCCGCTTCAGCGCCCTGTCGATGGCTTCGAGGCAGCCCGTCGTGGTCTCGTGGTGCCCGGTGCCGAAGGCCTGTGCGGCGTCGATGCGAATCGCCGTCAGCCCGGACGGCGCCGGCGCCTCCTCGTGGCTGCCATGCACATAGAAGCCGCCGGCGATCACCGGTTGCAGCCCTTCGAGCGATTTCGCAACCCAGTTGACCGTCGGATCGATCGCCTCGACCGCAAAGCTCACCTTGCCACCCAGCGTCTCGCGGGCGATTTCGTTGAACGCCTCGAGGTCGGGCTCGCTGGTGCAGGTCGCCTCGAACACCCACTCGCCGGTTTCCGCGTCCTCGTGCGCCGAAGCGGTGACGGCGGTGTCCTCGCGCGCCATCACGGCGTCGACCAGCGCATAGGCCTGGTCCTTGGTGAGCGGGGTCGAAAGTTGCGAGAGCGTCATGGGGCGAGGATCCTGTTCGCCGCTGTTTCGAGGCAGCGGCGCGCTATGTCAATGGCCGGTGATCGCCAGCGTCAAGCGGCAGCCTCGGCGCTCTGCAGCGATAGTGTCGCCCAGACCGGCAGGTGGTCGGAGCCGGTGCGGGCGAGGGCGGAATGGTGCACCCCCGCGGCCTCGAGCCGGAAGTCGCGGCTGGTGATGATGCGGTCGAGCTGCAGCATGGGGCGGCGGGAATGGAAGCTCGGGCCCAGCGGGATCACGTCGTGATGCTTGGCGAACGCCTCGAGGCTCTTGCCGTTCTCGGCCCACTGGTTGAGGTCGCCCATGATGACGGTGGGCATGTTGTTCTCGAGCTTTTCGAGATGCGCGACGATCGCCTCCGCCTGCTTCATGCGCGAATTGCCCAGCAGCCCCAGGTGCATCCCGACGATCCTCAGGGTGGCGCCGCCGATGATCACATCCGCCAGCACCGCGCCGCGCGGCTCGAACGCTGGCAGTTCGATGCGCTGCTGGTGGCGCACCTCGATGCCCTTCTTCACCAGCAGCACATTGCCGTGCCAGCCGAGGCTCTGCTCGCGGATGCCGAAGCGCACCGGCATATAGCCTGTGGATTCGACAATCAGGTCCGGCGACAGGGTCGTGGCGCGCTGGCCGAAGCGGCGGTCCACCTCCTGCAGGGCGATGACGTCCGCATCCAGCACGGCGAGGATATGCATGATGCGCTCGCGCAGCCGACGCCGGTCGGTGCCGATGCTCTTCCGGATATTGTACGAGGCGACTTTGATCATTGGGCTCAGAGAATGGGGGACAACAGGCGGGCAGCGGCGGCGATGAACCGGGGGATCCTGCGGCGCTTCTGCACCTCCTCCTTGGTCACCGGGCGGCATTTGGCGATATCGGTCAGCAGCATCTTGTCAACGGCATCGATGACCTTGCGGTTCGGCATCCACACGGTCATTTCGAAATTGATGGCAAAGGAACGGTTGTCGAAGTTGACCGTGCCGACGCTGGCCATCCTGTCGTCCATCAGCAGCACCTTCTGGTGCAGGAACCCCTTCTGGTAACGGTAGATGGCGATATCGTGTTCGACCATGGCGTCGGCGTGTGCATTGCTCGCGAGCCAGACCATGATGTGGTCCGGCTTGGTCGGCAGCATGATGCGCACGTCCACACCGCGCAGGATGGCGGCATAGAGCGCCGTGCGCATGTCGGTGTCGGGCACGAAGTAGGGGCTCACGATCCAGAGCCGCTCCTTGGCCTGCCCGATGATGTCGGCGAAGGCGATGGGGCAGGCTTCCAGCTTGTCGGCGGGCCCCGTGGCCATCACGAGGGCTGAGACATCTCCCGGCTCTTCGACCGGTTCGGGTGGGGGCGGCGCCAGCGCGACCCCGGTGGCCCACAGCCAGTCCTCCTGGAAGATCAGCGCCACCGACGAGGCGGCCGGGCCTTCCAGCTTCAACTGGGTGTCGCGCCAGTGCCCGAACCGCTTGCTTTCGCCGAGATACTCGACTCCGACATTGGCGCCCCCGGTCCAGGCAATCTTGCCGTCGACCACCACGGTTTTCCGGTGGTTGCGGTAGTTGATGCGCGTCGGGCCGAATACCCGCAGGAATCTGTGGCGATAGTTGAAGCTGAAGATCTGGATGCCCTCGGCCCGCAGCCTGTCCCTGTACTCCTTGGACAGGCCGCCGCTGCCGACATCGTCGTAGAGCACGTAGATGGAGACGCCCGCTCTCGCCCGCTCCATCAGCGCGGCGGCAAGCCGCTGGCCGAGCGCATCGTGCCTGAGGATATAGAACTGCACGAAGATGTAGGTCTTGGCGATGGCAATACCCTCGAAGATCGATTCGAACGTTGCCTCGCCATCGATCAGCAGTTCCGCGGTATTGCCGGCAAGGAACGGCATGCCGGCGGCGCGCCGCTGCACCGGCCAGGCAGCGCCGGCCTCGCGGTCGATGACGGCAAGATCCTCGCTGCGAAGCATGCGCGACTGGCGCACCTGCATGCGGGTCAGCGCGTAGCCGTCGAAGTGCTTCCAGCCGAAGATCAGGTAGATGATGGCGGTGGGGAAGGGCAGGAACGCCAACGATACCAGCCAGGCGATCGAACCCTGGGAGGTTCGCGACGCGCTGATCTCGCGCACGGCGCAGACGAAGGCGAGCAGATAGAAGCCCCCCACGACCAGCGCGATGATCGAGAAGTTTCGGACGACGTTCTCGACCAGTTCGGTCATGTCGGTCATGGGCGGCCCCCGGTGCTGCTACTAATAGCCAACGCCGCAAAGGTAGCTAGTGGTTCCGCGGGTGCTATCAAGTGTTGCGCGTCGCCGTGAAGCCCGCGATTGTAGCTGCGGATCGTTATGGTCCGATCTCCCGCCTCCGAAAGATTCGCCCCCGTGTCGACGCCAACGCTTCTCCCACGTCAAAACGCCATGACGGGAATTGCGTTCAAGCTCAGTTCGGTATGCGTCTTCCTCGCCATGTCGAGCCTGCTCAAGGCATCCGACGGGGTCCCCGCCGGGCAACTGGTGTTCTTCCGCTCGTTCTTCGCCATCCTGCCGATCCTCGTCTATCTCGCCTTAACCGGCGAGCTCATCGAGGGGATGAAAACGAAGCATCCGCTCAGCCACGTCTGGCGCGGCCTCGTTGGCACCGGCGGCATGGCGACCTCGTTCTACGCGCTCACCCAGCTACCGCTGCCCGAGGCCATCACCATCAACTACGCCACCCCACTGCTGATCGTGGTGTTCAGCGCCGTATTCTACCACGAGCAGGTCCGCCTCTATCGCTGGACCGCCGTGCTGGTGGGGCTGTTGGGCGTTGTCATCATCATCTGGCCGCGACTGACGGTGTTCTCGAGCGGCGTCCCCGATACGACCGGCGCGACGCTCGGTGCCATCATGGCGCTCGTCTCATGCTGCTTTGCGGCCACGGCCATGATGCTGGTGAGAAAACTCGTCCACACCGAGCGCTCCGCCACCATCGTCCTCTATTTCTCGCTCATCTCCGCGACCATCGGGCTTTGCACCTTGCCGCTCGGCTGGGTGATGCCGACCCCGGAGCAGTTCGCGCTCCTCATCACCGCCGGCATCTTCGGCGGCATCGGCCAGATACTTCTCACCGAATCCTACCGCCACGCCGACATGTCGGTCGTCGCCCCCTTCGAATACGCCTCGCTGATCCTCTCGATCATCGTCGGCTACGTCTTCTTCCGCGACGTCCCGACCATCGAGATGCTGGTGGGCGGCGTGATCGTCGTCGCCTCCGGCCTGTTCATCATCTACCGCGAGCACCGCCTGGGCATCGAGCGGCGGAAGGCGGGCGAGGTCACGCCGCCGCAGTAACCATCAGGTTACGGCTTCTGCACGAAGCTCTCGAGCACCTTCTTCCGCCCCGCCTTCTCGAACTCGATCGTCAGCTTGTTCCCCTCGATCGACTCGATCCGGCCATAGCCGAACTTCAGGTGAAACACGCGCTCGCGCACCGAGTAGGCCGAGCCGCGGCCGTCGTCGACCGAGCGGGCGACGAGGTCGCCGTCGATTGTCATCGGACCCGCCGACTTGCGCGAGGACGCCTGCGCTCGCGCCCGCTGCCAGCCGGGGGTCTCGTACAGCGAATCGAAGGGATCGCGCGTGTCGAAGCGCCCACCGCCAGAGCGCCCGCCATAGCCATAGCCGCCATAGGCCGAGCCGGTGTCCTTCACCTCGACCGCTGCAGCCGGCAGCTCGTCGAGGAAGCGCGACGGGATGGCCGCTTGCCACTGGCCGTGTGCAAGACGGTTCTGCGCCACCGAGACCCGCAGGCGCTTGCGCGCCCGGGTCAGCCCGACATAGGCCAGCCGCCGCTCCTCTTCGAGCCCGGCGCGGCCCAGTTCGTCCATGGTCCGCTGGCTGGGGAACAGCCCTTCTTCCCAGCCGGGCAGGAACACGGTGTCGAACTCCAGCCCCTTGGCGGCATGCAAGGTCATCAGGTTGATGCGGTCGCCCGATTCATCCTGGGCGATCTCCATCACCAGGCTGACATGTTCCAGGAAGGCAGCCAGGGATTCGAAGCTCTCCATCGAGCGGACGAATTCCTTCAGATTGTCCAGCCGGCCGGGCGCTTCCGCCGACTTGTCGGCCTTCAGCATGTCGGTATAGCCGC
>NZ_JAQGJL010000400.1 GCF_028290645.1 Devosia sp.
TTATTGAACACGAATGCCGCCCCCACAGCCGTTGTCGTTCACGTCAGTGTGACCATTGCTCTAGCTACCGTGCTTACCGGTCTCGTGCGTCTCTGCGTCTCCGCGCTCCACAGCACGTCGCCGGTTACTCCCTGGTGATGTCCGTCAGCTCCGAAGCCTCTATGGCTGGAGGATGGGACACCCTCAAACAGGTTCGTCGCGAGTTCCAGAAGATCATCCGGTTCTCATCCATCTGTGAAGGGTGGACACGTCAGACCGAGTTCTCTGCTCCCACCGATCTCGTGAACTGGCATGACAACGTCGTGTTGCTCGGGATCTCAGAAGTAGATCTTCAGTTGGTCTGTTCGGCATGGATGACGGCAGCTCACCGGGTGGGCGTCACGGCCAAGGCACCGGATGTGAAGGAGATCTACGACCTCCCCGGCTTGCTCGGCTACATCTCCAAGCGTCTGCCCATCCCCGAGGACGAGGAGCGCCGGGAGGAGATGAAGGAGTTCTTCTCTCGTCGCAGGTTGCTCGGCTACAGCGGAGGATCATTCCGCAAGCGCTACAAGCCCCGCACACCGGCTGGAGGACGCCCCCGCATCGAGAACGACGATGAGGTCATCGAGTTGCCCTACAGGGTCACCGTGCGCCGGGCAGCACGCATCCTGGGTGTCTCCGTCGGCACCGCATCCACTCGGCTCTCACGGGTGCGCAAGTACTTCGACTACATGATCAAAAACACCTACTTCGATGACGCAGGACACCGCCGCGTACGGCTCATCTGACGCCGGCAGCGTTCAGCCGGCCACGGCCTGGACGACGCCAGAGCGCTGAAACTACGTGCTGCACGGCCCACGGTTTCAGGTGGAGATTTCCGCGAATCCATGCCTCATCGAGCATCTACGAGGGGCAAGTTCTCACCACTTTTTCGGCGGTCGACGTTTCTGTCGATACTAAGGATGAGGGCATCGGTCTCCAAATCTTCCAGGGCTTCGCCGATGCCCTCACCAAGAGCGGCTGGTTCTGAAATCCCGCGAAGATGTCTTCGCCAGCCGCTCTCCCCGAAACGAAGGGAGCCGACCATGGCCGCATGTTCCATCTGCAGGAACCCCAGCGCCAAGGCGCTGATCGACGGCGCAGTACTCAGCGGATCGACCCCCATCGACGCATGGCGTCAGCACGGCGAGGGCCTGGGGATCTCGTTGGCCGCGACGTATCGCCACACCAACCGGCACAGCGCGCGCGGCATCATCGCACCCAACTACCTGGGTGACCTCACGACCGGTGAAGTTCTCGCCGACCAGGCCGCACTGGTGCGCTCGTTCATCGTGCAGCGCTCCAACGCCCTTGACCGGGGCGACAATGCCACAGCAGCTCGTGAGGGAGCTCTTGCGCAGAACGCGCTGACCACCCTCATCAAAGCCGGGATCCCGAACGAAGACGCGGCGACGACGCTTCACTATTTCGACAAGATCGGGCGCACCCTCCAGCTCCGGGCACGGCAGGATCCCGACGCGCTCGACGCGCTCGCCGCCGTCGCAGATTCCGTCTACGACAAAGAGCTGGCCGACGACCTCCGCTCCGTCGCCCAGATCGGCCGCGACTACAACAGCACCACAAACAAGGAGAAATAACGCATGTCTGAAACCACTACCTGGCATGTCGTCCGCGACGGCCTGACCATCCACCAGCTTGCGGCCCCGCTCAACGGGCGCAAGGTACTGCACCCCGGCGAGCTTGCCCTGGTGGCCGCCGTCGCCTCTCGTGGTGATGAGGTTACCGTGACGCCCGAGCTGATCGAGGCAACGAAGGATCGTTGGGGCGAATCCGCATACGCGGATCTCTCCGACCAGTCGCAGATCCAGCGCTGGGGTACGGTCTATCTCCAGCCTGGAACAGTCAACGAAGGGCTGGCCCGTCAGCTCGCAGCCGAGGCCGACTCCAAGGCAGCCGCCGAGCGCCAGAGCCGCAAGCTTGAGGCAGCCCGTTACGGTCGTCACCTGGCACCGACAGAGGATGAGGTACTGGCAGCCGCCGACCTGATCCGCGCTCGCCGCGACGGAGCACGCCAGTGAGCGCCCGCAGCGTCCTGGGCCGCGACTACCCGGTGCCCAACGTCGACAGCACGCCCACCGTTCGCCCTGAGACGGTCGCGGCGGCACAGGCAGCCGAACAGGACATCGCAGCCCGCAAGGCGGCCACGCTGGCACCGGTGGGAAGCAAGTCCCCGGTTGCTCCCCAGACCACGGAGACGGCCCTTGAAGCATTGAAGCGCGCCTCCTCGCCCGCCGAATGGGAAGAGTACGAACGCCGCATCGAGATCGCTCGCATCGCCAAGCGCGCCAAGAACATCAAGTAGCAGCAATGGCTCATTTCTTCGGGGACTGGGGCACGCCAACAATCGACGGCCCGCAGGAGTTGACCGTAGGCGGTCGCGTGTTCCACGTCCCCGAGGATTGCAAGATCAAGATCGTTACCGCGACGGGCGGCAATCAGGTGGCACACGTCAAGGTTGGTCGCTGTGTCGCTGTCCTCTCCGTGCTGGGCCAGCTCATCGAGACCGAGCAGCAGGCCCGCAAGCGCGCGATGCCTCAGCCGTGGCAGGACATCGTTGCCTCATAGACCACCGTGTGCAGGTCGTCCTCTTGGTCATGGAGTTCTCCGCGACCTGCACACGGTTTCACACCGTCTCATCAAGCTTGCTAAATGAGACACAACTCGAACACCCTAGATTCGTCTCAAACTGAATACGAAAACAAGGTTTGAGACATGTCTCTCGTGATACATCACAGAGTCAGAAAGTGATACACTTTCGTCATGACTACATACACCTACGGCTACCGCCGCGTTTCATCCGCCCAGCAGAGCTACGACCGCCAGACTGCCGCCCTCACTGAGTACGGCATCCCCGAGTCCCGGATCTTCGAAGACAAGCTTTCGGGTAAGTCAATGACCCGCCCCGGTTTCGACGCCATGCTTGCGCAGGCTCGTGAGGGAGACACCATTGTTGTGTCGTCACTCGACCGCTTCGGGCGCACCACGCAGGGCATCCTGTCCACCATCGACGCACTGACAGAGCGCGGCATCGAAGTGCAGTCGCTCAAAGCCGGTGAGGACTTCAAGGGCATCACCGGGAAGTTGATTTTGACAGTGCTCGCCGCCATTGCCGAATGGGAGCGTGAGAACACCAACGAACGCGCAGCCGATGCACGCGCAGCACGCGCCGCCAAGGGCATCAAGGTGGAACGCACAGCGACCACGCTCACCCCGGCCACCATTGCCAAGGTCAAGGCCATGCGCGCAGAGAACCGCACCATGAAGTCGATCACCGACGAACTTAAGATCAGCCGCGCCAGCGCTTACCGCGCACTCGACGCCTAGCCCCTACGACACACTAGGCCCCGATTCGTCGGGGCCTTTGTCGTCTTCGGACACGGGAATGGGCACCGGGCGTAGCCCCCTACGCCGGTAGCGCCCCGGTCGCCTACCCCCGGTTTCCCCTAAGCCGTAACCATCCCTTTTGCAGCGAGGCTAAAGCCCCGAGCCGCAGCCGACGAGCTTTCGTCTCCTTCGGCAGGCGATAGGCCTCGCCCTTGTCGACATTGAGCATCCAACGGCGCGGGCCGGGGTACTGCAGCCAGGTCACCGCGTAGTTCTGCCACGGGCCAGACGCCGGGAAGCTCGCGATGCCCTTCCCTGTGACCACAGCGTTAGGTGTGAGATTCCCCAGCGGCGTCCAATTCGCCCAGTACGTTCCCGAGCCGAATCGGACATCATGCGCTGCCCCGTTGCCGAAGTTCGTGATCGAAACCTGCATGGTCGTGTTGACGTGATCGGAGCCGGGAATCTTCTTGTTGTCATCGCCCTCCGTCATGTAGGTGGGCATGTAGTCGCCGCCGGCGCGCGCGACGCTGATTCGAGGTCGAGGGTAGTACCGCCATGTCTGAGTAGCTGTGAAGATTGCGACCCCGAGGGCGACCAGAGACACGACGACAGGGATCCATTGACCGGGCGTAGCAATGAATGCCGCAACACCTGTCCAGAATGTCATGGCCGCAATTTAGCGCACGAAGTCGTGTTGGCGCGGACGTCCGGAAAAAGGGGGAAGGGGTCCCTCAAACTTCGAGGGACCCCGTCCAGGGCAAAGTATTTAGTTGTGCCGAGTGTCGCCGCTAAAGGTCTACTTTTTGAAGAGTTCCTGGATGACTTTTTCGCCTACTTCCTTCGCTGCTCCAACAGCAAGCCCGAGGGCAGCACTCCTGAGCAGCTCACCGAAATCACGCCCGTAAGAGCGGGCTGCGTCTTCGCCGGCTTCGCGAAGAATCGCAGGGTCGTGATTCGCGTCAATTTCCTCCCGCTGGTTCTTTTCGTCCTTTCGCTTGGACTTGGACCGTCGCCGATTTTGCGACATGGATACCCCCTTTGGGGTTGTGGGGCAACGCCATTCGTCACCCCGGGTCTTTGGTTAGCTAGCTCGCCTCCCCAGGGAGACGAACGTCGCTAACTTCAGGCACCGTCTCGAAGACTCCAGTGGTGAAGGCTTCGATAGCTGCGCGAATCATGTCGGACCGGGAAAACTGCCTGTACCCAGCGCCCCGTGCGAGAGCCTCGATCTGGTCGAGGCGGTGCAAAGAATCACTGTCGATCCGAACTTTGACAACTTCTGTGAGCGGTTTTGTCGCGGGCGCAACACCCAACCGCTCTAGGAGCGAATTCAAGAAGCAGCCTCCTCTTCGGTATGCAAAGGGACGCTTCCAAAGCTTCGTGAATTGGCTCGATGTCGTTGTATTGCGGTTTTCATCATTTTCTCCATTTCGTTAGTCGCCCCTGCAATTGCAGGGTTGGGTATGCCCAGTATGACACCCGTGGTCTTGTACCACAAGGCACACAAAGAATGGCGCTTCGAATGTCTTTGTCTGTAGGCAGGGGGAGGGCCGCGGGGCACATTCTGCGTTTTGTAAACGAAGAATTGCGAGCTGTCCACTGAGTCCATTTCGCTAACCTGTGGGAATGGAGTTTGAGACGGTCCAACTCGACCACGACGGCGAACCAGAAGTTCTACAAGTGGAGCGCCAACTAAATGGGGAGGGCTACGACATCATTGGGCGCGAAGTGCCGACCGAGCACGACGCTAAGACGCTCTGGTGGAGGAGAGTGGCGGGCACAAGCAATTTTCAGGTCATCACGCCTGGGCACAGGTGGGACAAGTTCGATGTGCCGCATTTGATGGTCGGCCCTAGATCGAGTTGATCTCTAGGTCTTGCTAGTTCAAATCACCTATTGACGCCGCCCAGGTTTCGTCAACCCGCTGCATAGGCGCGAGCCGATCTGGGAACTCAGCGTGCCGGCGAAGACTCTCGCTCTTCGCGAAGCGAAACTCCCACGTGCGAGTCGCAGAGAAGAGACACGCTCCCACCACATCAAACTCGGTCACCTTATAGAAACGACTTGCAGGATCGTTTTTCGAGGCGCGAGTCTTCTGGACTTCGACTTTGATCGTGCCGTCGGCGTACCGGTTTGGGCTCACGTTTTTGCACTCAACAACGAATGTTCGGCCGTCTCGAAGACCAACATCGAAATCTGGTTCTCCATCGCGATCGCGTCTAGCGACGCGAGAGACATCAGAGTTTCCTTCGAATTGCCGTTGCATGTGGTGCTCAGCGACGCCACCCTTCACGGCGACAGATAGGCGAGATCGTCCTGCGATGATTTCGAGAATCTCCCGGCTGCTGAGCTCAAACTCCCTCTCCAGAACGTGCGTGAATGACCCGCTCGGGTTAGCGGCGAAAGGATTGAGGAGGCTTTTGGCGGCTGCGAGACGTAAAGGACTGTCGAGACCAAGGTCAGTCGCTCGACGTTCCAGGCGGGCGAAGTCGAGTAGCCGATTCGGTTTGAAAGCCACGACAGTTTCGAGCCCGGAGTCGGACCTCGGGTTGTCTCGCCGCGATCCGGCGTGGTTGTCCTTTTCCCACGCGTGCCAGCCGGCAGCACCCATCGCGTCGAGGTCGGAATCCTTTGCGTAATAGGAGATCCCCAACGGCATCGGATTCCAGAGGTGAGGATCCAGGCCGATGAAAAGATGACGCGCGGGGTCGATTCCCAGGATCAAGGTGGTGTCAACAGACGCAACATCGAAGGCGACCTCTCCCTCGTCCCACTTGTCTTCTCCGCCGAGGCGGAGTTGACCGCGGTTTTCGTCGAGCGGACGATTTTTGGTCGTTACCTTCCCGAATCGGGACGGGTAGATGAGGAGGCCCAGTCGCTCGTCCTTTTCGGTCTGGACTCCAAAATAAAACGGTGCGCGAGTGTGCGGGCTCGAGTAGAGGATTCGACCTCCGCAAATCTCTATAGCTGCCGCGATTTCTTCGTGGAGGTCCTTCCTTCCAGACACTCGATAGACCTGGAAGTAATTGCGGCCGGCAACGCCCTGAGTCCCATCGGTGCCGCGTCCGGTCATGGACCCGACCCTAGCGCCGTCGGAATGTCGGTGGGGTCCGCCACGGTCCACTAAGCGATACTTTCAATGCGTGGATGGTCGGGAGATCCCACTGCTCAATCACTTCGAGGTACAGACACATGACTGAAGCGCTACCCGTAGTCAGCCTCTTTTCGGGGGCCGGCGGCCTGGACCTCGCGGTAGAGCGCGCCGATGCCGAGCCGCTCAACTCGCAGGACACGGGATCTGGAATCGCGCACGTGCACGTCGCGACCGACTACAACGCGCCTGCGCTCGAAACGCTCGCGGCGAACTTCCCCGGCGCGACCTCGTTGAACGGCGACATTAGGACCCTCGCATCCGAGCAGCTGCTGGATTTAGCTGGGTTGCGATCCGGGGAGCCCGCGCTCGTCATTGGGGGACCTCCATGCACGCCGTTCAGTAAGTCGGGATTCTGGCTGGAACAGAAGCGAGAAAGTCGCGATCCGAACGCATCCTTGCTTGACGAATACGTTCGCGTTGTTCGTGACACGCGACCGGAAGCCTTCATCCTGGAAAACGTGCAGGGGCTGACCTACAAGACCCACCGAGCGCAATTTGAACGGCTTCTTCGCAGCTTGACTGAACTCGGCTACAACCCCCAGTGGAAGGTGCTTCTCGCGGCTGACTACGGTGTGCCCCAGCTTCGGCGTCGCGTGTTTGTCGTCGGACGCCGAGACGGCAAGAAGTTCGAGTTCCCCGAGCCGACACATTCG